>NZ_JBEXRC010000043.1:0-69821 GCF_040612915.1 Streptomyces sp. NPDC006326
TATGCAGCCATTCGCTACACGAAATGGGGTGTGTGCGCGGCCACAATCAACGCGAACCGAAGGAAACCGGCGCCTCGAACGCCGCTTTCCGCACCACCCCGTCAGCCAGGGCGAGCGAACCGGCGGCTCCGCAGGAGCAGGTGGTGGACGGCGGCTCCCAGGACGGCGCCGGCTACGGGGGCCGCGACGTAGATCCACAGGTTGGCGGTGGTCCCGGACAGCAGTGCGGGGCCGAACTGGCGGGCAGGATTGGCCGCGCCGCCGCTGAGCGGGCCCAGGACGGCCACGATCGCACCGATGAGCACCGCCAGCGCCCAGGGAAACCACCGCTCATGGGCGGGGCGTACGAGGAAGAAGCCGATCAGCAGGGTGATCACGACCAGGGAGCCGCCCTCGGTGGCGAAGACGGCCCAGCCGCTCCATGACGGCCCCGCAGCCACCGCGCCGTAGTCGACGCGCGCGACCGCCGGGCCCCAGGCCAGGCGGGCGAGGGCCGTCCCGGCGATCGACCCGCTGAGCTGGGAAGCCGCGTACACGGCCAGGCCTCGACCGGGAAAGGCCTTCAGCAGCCACAGCGCGAGCGTGACGGCGGGATTCATGTGCGCACCCGATCGCCGCCCCCAGGGGGAGCAGATCAGCCCGCCCACCAGCGCTCCGGCCAGCACGCCCACCAGGAGGAGGGCCAGGCGAACGTTGCCGATGGCGAGCGGGGAGGCCGGGTGGAGTAACCAGCGGATGGCCGTGACGATGGTGAACATCAGGATCGTGGTCAGGGCGAATTCGTGGAGGGGACTGCTGCGGCCTTCCGGCCCGGCAGCTTCCCCTGCCAGGGCCCCCGGTTCCCCCCGGGGAGCGGGTTCTTCCCCGGCGGGGGCCCTGCCCATCTCGCCTCCGCTCATGGTGCCTCCTGTCGCTCTGTCGCTGGGACCTCTTCGGCTCGGGGAGAGCGCGACGGAGAGCGTGTCGAGGCAGCGTGCGGGATCTGCGGGCCGAGACGGGCGCGTACACGCCGAAGGCATCACCCGAACACCGGTGAATCCGGCAGGAGGGGTGTGTGGTCGTTCCGTCGGCCGCGCCGCCGGGAAGCGCGCGAGGAACGGCGGAAGGAACGGCGGAACCGACGGCCTCGCCCTCCCCCGGCGACCCTCAGGTGTCGGGCTCTGCGGCAGCGATGGCTGCGAGAGCCGACCCCGGATCGCGTTCCACTTCGAGGTCGCCCAGGGTGACGACGCCGACGAGTTCGCCGTCCTCGGTCTGTACGGGCAGGCGCCGTAGCGCGTGTCGACGCATGAGGGCGACGGCTTGGTCGACGTCGTCACCGGGCTTGATGGTGATCGGTTCCGTGCTGCAGATCGACTGCACTGTCGTATCGGCAGGATCCCGGTTCTCGGCCATGGCGCGAATGACGAGGTCCCGGTCGGTCAGGATGCCGCACAACCGACCCCCGTCGACGACCAGGACGTCCCCGATGTCGGCGTCCCGCATCACCCGCGCGGCCTCGACCAGTGAGGTCAGCTTCTCGACGGTCACCGGCTTGCCGGTCATCACCTCGTGGACTCGTCGGGCCATGGCTCCTCCCGCTGCTGTGGAGCGGCTGCTGGGCTGCGCCTACCCTTCCCGGCCGGCTGTACGCCATCAGCTCCCGGGCGTCCGTCGGAGGTGGGCGGGGCGGCGGAGCAGATAGACGGCCGCGGTCGAGACCAGGACGGTCATGCAGGCGAGGAACACCATTCCCGCGCCCTCCAGGCCGAGGGGGCCCGCGAGGACGCCCACGCCGATCACCGGTACCGAGATGCCCGCGTAGGCCACCACGAACAGCATCGAGATGACCGCCGCGCGCCGGTCGGCCGGAGATGCTCCGGCCACCGCGGAGAGCGCCCCGCGGAACGCGAGTCCCTGACCGCTGCCGCCCACCAGTGCACTGAGGACCACCAGCGGCAGCAGGTTCCAGTACAGGGCGCCCGCGAGCAGCAGCAGCCCGGCGAGGAGCGAGGCGCAGCCCAGCGGTAGGGACCGGGCTACGCCGATACGCCCCACGGCCAGTTGTCCGGCGGTCGACGCGAAGAAGGCGAGCGCAACGATCAGTCCGCTCACGGCCCGGTTGTGCACCCCCAGGGACTGCACGAGGAAGGCCGGGCTGACCGACGTAAACACGCCGAAGAGGGCGAATCCCACGAAGGAGGCGGTTGCCGCGGGCACGAACACCTGCCGGACCGATGCGGGCAGAGCGGGCCGCTGCGGCCGTACCGTCCTGAGCGCCTGCCGCTCGCGCACGGTCTCGGGCAGGCGCAGCAGGACGGCGGTTGAGCCGGCCACCAGGACGAGGTGGGTGGCGAACGGCAGGTGCAGCGGCCAGGGCGCGTACTGCGCGAGCACGCCGGCGAGCAGCGGACCGCAGCCGAGCCCGCCCATGTTGGCGGCCGTCGCCACGAAGGTGGCGCGGGAGGTGGCGCGGGAGGTGCCGCCCGGCGGCGCCAGTTCGATGACGTACGCGGTGGCGGCCCCGGTGAACAGGCCCGCGGACAGGCCCGAGAGTAGTCGGCCCGCGTACAGCCAGCCCAGTCCGGTGGCGCACAGGAAGCAGACCGCGCTCGCCGCCGCGAGTGCGAGGCCCGTGAGCAGCACGGGCCGCCTTCCCACGATGTCGGAGGCGTTGCCCGCCAGGAGCAGGACCGCCATGACCCCGAAGGCGTACACGGCGTACACGACCGTCACCTGGAGTTCGGAGAATCCGAACTTCTCCTGGAACAGGCCGTAGAGGGGGGTGGGCAGGGTGGTGCCTGCCATGCACACGGCGAACACCACCCCGCTGAGGAAGCACTGTCGCCAACGTCCGCGATCACCGTCCATGCCGCCGACCGTAGCCGTAACCGTGCCCGGCATCGGGGACGCGCGGCGTTGGCCGGCCTACTGCCACGGCTGCGGCCGGCGCGCTGCTGACCGGCCGCGTCGCGGTACTGCGGCACGCAGGTCCCGAGCCGACCGAACCCGGGCATTGCGGACACCCGAGCGGAGCGGGCCGAGCGGTGTCTGAGGTGGTCCTGCGGGCTTCCTTAAGGGAGTCTGAAGAACTCCTCCAGGGCGTCGAATTCGCTGGTCAGCGACCTAAGCTCGGAGCAACTCCCCTGCATTCCCCGTCTTGTGAGGTGTTTCCGGCATGAGCCGCAGCCGAACTCCCGTTGTCCCCTCCCGCATCGAGGCACGGCGGAGGAAGACGGTGCGTACGCGCATCGTGCTGTCGGTCACCGCCGCAGCCGCGGCGGTGGCGGTCGGGGTCGCGGTGGCCGACTCCGACGGTGACGGCCACCGGGACGCGCGGGCCGACGGCGCCGCGGGTGCCCTGTCCAAGTCGGCAGGGGCGGGTACCGACGGCCCGGCGGGTACGGCGACCCCTGCGCCGGCCTCCCCCGACGCCTCGGCCACCGCGAGCCCGAGCCCCTCCGTGACCGCCGGTACGGGTCCGGCCGGATCCCCCACCCCTGCGGAACCCTCGGCGGCCGGGAGCAGCACTCCCGCGAAGCCGGAGCCGCAGACGCCCGACCAGCCCACGCGCAAGCCCACCGGGAAGGGGGGCGGCGGGTCCGGGGGCCCGGGCACCGCCGACAGCAGCACCGAAGCGGCGGTCCTGGCCCTCGTCAACAAGGAGCGGGCCTCGGCCGGGTGCGGCCCGCTGGCTTCGGACTCCGCGCTGACCGCGGCCGCGCGGGCATACAGCGACACCATGGCCCGCAGCGGCGTCATGTCCCACACCGGTCCCGACGGTTCCACCATGACCACCCGCGTCGAGGCCGCCGGGTACGGCTGGTCCCGTCTGGGCGAGAACATAGCCCGCGGCCAGGCCGACGCCGAAGCGGTCATGCAGTCCTGGATGAACAGCCCCGGACACCGGGCCAACATTCTCAACTGCGCCTTCAAGGAGATCGGCATCGGCGTCCACAAGGGTGACGGCGGCCCGTGGTGGACGCAGGACTTCGGCACCCCGAGGTAGGCGGCCCTGGCATGCGCACCTGAACCCCGAGCGCACGGGCTGCCACCCGCTGCCGCGCGGCTCCACGTCCTCCGACCCGTACGCGGGTGCGGAGGACGTCGGCGTTCACCGGCCCGGATGACGGGTCGCCCTGGGCGTCGGCCACTATGGGGCGGTGCCTCGGATTCCGCGTTACCTGCTCATATGGCTGTCGTGCACGGCCGCCAGCGTGACCGCCGTGCTCGCCACGGTCCAGTTCGTGGTCGGCACGACCCGGCACACTCCCCCGGTCGCCCGGTCCGCCCCGATGGTCATCGAGACGCCGCCGGCGTGGCAGGCGAGCGAGAGCCCCTCACCGAGCGCGCCGTCCCCGTCCGTGTCCGCGAGCACCTCTCCCACGGCGGCGCAGCCGTCGGCCACCGCCGCCCCCACCCCCGCCAAGGCGGCGTCCGGCAGCCCCCGGACTGCCGCGCCGAAGACCGCCGTGGACTGCGAGGAGGGCGGAGCGGGCCTGCACACCGTTCCCTCGCAGGGCGGCAAGGCCACGGTCCGGTACGGGAGTCGGGGCGTGTGCCTGATCTCCGCGATCCCGAACCGCGGCTTCAGTGCCACCACCGCGCAGACCGCGGACGACACCCTCACGGTCACCTTCACCAGCGACGGCCACCGCTCGGTCATCACGGCGACCGTCGATCCGGCGGCGAAGGCCAGCGTCCGCGAGACGTCGCTGTGAGGTCCCGGGGCTGCTCTGAGCTCCGGAGGCCGCTCCGAGGCCCGAGTTCGCCCTGAGTTGCCCTGAGTTCGCCCTGAGTTCGCCCTGAGATCCTGAGGCCGCTCCGAGGTCCACGGTCGTCCCGAGGACCGGCCGTCCCGGGACCGGCCGCGCCCGCTCGGCGTCCCGCAGCCGTCGTGCCCGCTCGGCGTTCCGGGCGATCCGTGCCCGTCCCGCCCGATGGTCCTTTCCGCCCCCTTCACCTCCCTCTGTTCCCTCGTGGACCGTCTTCCGGCGAAGCGGAAGGTGAGCTGTTCCTTAGGGCAACCTCAAGATCACGCCGAGACGGTTCCGGAGGCCCCGGGCGGTCCTATGCTCGCGTCAGCCGAACGGCCTTCGGCGCCAGGGTGTGACAACCCCTGGCGAACCGCCGCGCCGCCGGTTTCACCGTGCCGGGAGGCGTCTTCGCCGTTCCCGCAGTCCGCACAGAGCCCAGGAGTGCATCCGCCATGAGTTCTCGCATGCTCCGACCCGTCCGCGCCGACCACCGTACGGCGCCGTCCCGCTTCACTGCGCCCGCGGGGATGCGGCTGCCGCTGGTCGCCGCGGCGGTGGTCGCGGCAGGGCTGACCGCCGCCTGCGGGCCCGCCACCCAGTCGGTCGGAGCCGCCGTGCCGTCCACCGCAGAACGGTCCGCGCAGGCCCTGCCCTCCGCTGCGTCGTCCGTCGCCGCATCAGCCGAGGCGTCACCGTCCGCCTCCGCCTCTGCCTCCGCCTCCGCGTCCGCGTCCGCCCAGGCCGGTTCCCCGACGGCCAAGGCCGGCTCCGCCGCCGCCACGCGGACGCCCGCGAAGCCGACCCGTACGTCGTCCGCAGCCGACCCGGCCGCCGTACCCGGTCCCGGCTACGACAGTTCGGCCGACGCGCAGAAGCAGGTCGACGCGGCGCTGCGCGCGGCCAAGAGCGACGGCCGGATGGTGCTGCTCGACTTCGGGGCGAACTGGTGCGGCAATTGCAAGGCCGCCGACAAGGTGTTCGCCCAGCCGCAGACCGCTTCCGCCCTCGGGGCCTCGTACCACCTGGTCAAGATCGACATCGGCGGCAACAGCTCCGCGAACTCCGCGCTGCTGCGCAAGTACAGCCCCTCGGGCGGCACCTACACGATGCCCGTGCTGGTCGTCGTCTCCCCGTCCGGCACGATACGCACCGACACCCATGTCACGGGCAATCCGTCCCTGACCTCGGACGGCATCAACGCCTTCCTGCGCCAGTGGGCATCGTGAGACCACCGGCACCCCGGCGCCCGGCCCGCGCGTGGGCGTCCGCGATCGCCCTGGCCGCTGCCGGGGCCGTGGCGGTGGCCGGCTGCCTCTACGCCGCCGGCGTGGGCGCGGGTACGGATTCCGACGCCGGCGCCGGAACTCCGGAAGGCCATACGGCGGCGGCCCGGACGGCCGCGGTACGGGCCGCAGGCGAGGCCGAGGTCCTGGACGCCGCCGCCCGGCCCGACGCACCCGAGCTGGCCGGTGACGACCTGGACGGGCAGCCGGTGAGCCTGGCCGCGCTGCGGGGCCAGGTCGTCGTGATCAACGTGTGGGGCTCCTGGTGCGGCCCCTGCCGGGCGGAGGCCGACGAGCTTGCGCGGCTCAGCGCGGAGACCCGGCCCGCGGGAGTGCGGTTCCTCGGGATCAACACCCGGGACCGCGACCGCGCGGCCGCCCGGTCCTTCGTCCGCTCCCACGCTCTGGACTTCCCCAGCATCCACGACCCCGACGGGCGACTGCTGCTGCGCTTCCCGGCCGCCCTGCTCAACCCGCAGGCAATCCCCTCGACGCTCGTGATCGACCGGCGCGGACGCGTCGCCGCCGCCATCGGAGGCGCCGTCACCGGTGACCAGTTGCGGCCGCTGCTCACGCGCGTGGCCGAGGAGACGCCATGACGACGGCCGCGCACTGGGCGGTCGCCGCCGCGGACGCCCCGTCCCTGGTGTCCGGGACGCTCCTCGTCGCGGCCCCCGTGGCCTTCGCCGCCGGTCTCGTCTCCTTCCTCTCGCCGTGCGTACTGCCGCTCGTGCCCGGCTACCTCAGCTATGTGACCAGCCTGTCGGTCGCCGACCTGACCGATGCGCGCGGCGGGCACAGGGGCCGCATGGCGGCCGGTGCGCTGCTGTTCGTCCTGGGCTTCACGGCGGTGCTGGTCTCCGGAGGCGCCCTGTTCGGTTTCTTCGGCCGTACCCTGATGGCCCACCAGGAGACGGTCACCCGTGTGCTCGGCGCCGTCACCGTGCTCATGGGGCTGTCCTTCATGGGGTTCCTGCCGGGCTTCGCGCAGCGGGAGTTCCGCAGTCATCGGCGGCCCGCACTCGGGCTGGCCGGGGCGCCGTTGCTGGGGGCGGTGTTCGCGGTCGGCTGGACCCCGTGCATCGGGCCGACCCTGGCGGCCGTCCAGGCGCTCGCCTGGAGCGAGGCGAGTGCGACGCGAGGGGCCCTGCTGATGGCCTCCTACTGCTTCGGGCTGGGCATGCCATTCGTCCTGGCCGCGCTGGCCTTCCGCCGGGCCCTGGGCACCTTCGGCCTGGTCAAGCGCCACTACCCGTGGGTTCTGCGGACCGGCGGTGGTCTGCTCGTACTCGTCGGAGTGCTGCTGGCCGCCGGTGTGTGGAACGACCTGGTGTACCGGCTGCAGTTGTGGAGCGCCGACTTCACCACGGCCCTCTAGGGACGGGACCGCCGTACTCCCCGAAGCTCACCAAACGCCCCCATATCGCGTATCCCGTATCGCCAATCCCCTGATCCACGACGCAGAGGCACCCATGAACCCTTTCCCGTACCCGAGGCGGGCCCGGACGGCCCGCACCGTCGCCGCGCTCGTCTGCGTGGCCGCCCTCGCGGCATGCGGCCCGCCGACCGCGGAGAGCCCGGCGGCCCCCGCCCGCACGGCGCGGTTCACCGAGAACGGGGTCACCGTGACGCTCTCCGTGTCCGACTGGCACGCCTCGTCGGGCACCCTCACCGCCGTCTTCACCCCCGAACGCGCGGGCTTCCACCTCTACAGCACCGAGCTGCCGCCCACCGGTGTCGAGGGCGTGGGCAGACCTACCTCCGTGGCCGTCTCCGGGGCCCTGAAGGCGCAGGGCAGGCTGGCGGCCGCCGCGCCGGTACGGTCCCTCGCCGTACCCGGTGTCGACGCCCCGGTCCCGGTCTACCCGGACGGCCCGGTCACGACGACGCTGCCGGTCCGCGCCGACGGCAACGGCGAGGCCACGGTGCTGCTCGGCTATGCCAGCTGCAGCGCCCAGGACGGTTGCACCATCCCCGTCTCCGACCGTCCCGTACGCCTGCGCGTCACCGGCCACGGTCCGACCTTTGACGCCTCCTGAGCGGAGGACGCGGCGGCGGGCCGGTCCCGGGTCCGCCGCCTGCCGGCTCCGCCGGCCGAGCCCCTAAGGTGTCCCCATGCCGAGCGTCCTGGTCGTGGAAGACGACCCCAGCATCCGCCAGTCACTGATCGAGGTCCTGGCCGAGCACGGGTATGCCGTCCGCAGCACGGGCGACGGGTTCGGCGCCCTGCGCGAGATCACCCAGACACCCGTCGACGCCGTGGTGCTCGACCTCGGCCTGCCCGATCTGGACGGAGGGGACGCACTCCGCATGATCCGGGGCATATCCTCCGTCCCCGTGCTGGTGGCCACCGCCCGGGACGACGAGGCCGAGATCATCAACGTCCTCAACGCGGGCGCCGACGACTACCTGGTCAAACCCTTCTCCGGGGGACAGCTCATCGCACGCCTCTCCGCCGTACTGCGGCGGACCGGCCGGCTTCCCGCCGCCGGCCCGGCGGGCGCTCCCCCGGCCCCCGCCGCCGATCCGCTCCGCCCCACGCTGGTGGGCGAGCTGGCGGTGGACCCGGGCGCCCGCACGGCCCACCTGGCCGGGCGGGAGCTGCGCCTGACCCGCCGGGAGTTCGACCTGCTGGCCTTCCTCGCCCACCACAGCGGCCACGTCGTCTCCAAACGGCAGCTGTTGAGCGAGGTCTGGCGCGAGCCCTACGTGGACGACCAGACCGTCGACGTGCACCTGTCGTCCTTGCGGCGCAAGCTGGGCGAACGCGCGGCGGCCCCGCGCTACCTGTTCACCGTCCGCGGCGTCGGCATCAAGCTGGTGGCACCGCGTTGAGACGCTCACTGGCCGGAGTGGCGCTCGCCGTGACCTCCATGGTCGCCCTCTCCTTCCTCATACCGCTGGCCGCCCTGGTGATGTCGCTCGTCAAGGAGCAGGCCGTCACCGCGGCCGAACAGCGCGCCGCCGCCCTGGCGCCGGTCCTGACCCTGACCACGGACCCGTCCGCGTTGCGTGAGTCGACCGCCAGCCTGGACGCGGCCGATCGTCTGGTCGTCCATCTGCCGGACTCGCGCCCCCTCGGCAACTCCAAGGCCCCCAAAGCCCTGCTCGAACGGGCCGAGCGCAAGCGGGAGTCCATCTCCCAGGAGATCCCGGCCGGGTGGATATGCCTGCAGCCGGTGGTGCTGCCCGGCGACCGGGTGGCCGTCGTCGAGAACTTCGTCCCCGAGGAGGAACTGACGCACGGCGTCAAGGAGTCCTGGGCGGTGATGCTGTTCCTCGCCGTGGGGCTGATCGGCGGTTCCGTGCTGGTCGCCGACCGCCTCGGCGCGAAGGTCGTCCGGTCCTCGAAGCGTCTCGCGCAGGCCTCCCGCACCCTGGGCCAGGGCGACCTGGACACCCGGGTGGAGCCGATGGGCCCCGCGGAACTGCGCGACGCGGGCCTCGCCTTCAACGCGATGGCACAGCGGATGACCGAGCTGCTCGCCGTGGAACGCGAACTCGTCGCCGACCTGTCCCACCGGCTGCGCACCCCTCTGACCGCCCTGCACCTGGCCTCGGAACGCATGGTCGGCACCCCCGAGTCGGCCAGGGTCGAGGCGGCGGTCGGTGAGCTGGAGGCGGAACTCCAGGCCATCATCGCCGCGGCGCGCACGCCGCTCGCCGTGGGTCCGATGGGCCAGGGCCTGTTGGGCGGGAGCGTACTGGGCGGGGATCCGTCCGCGGCTTCGCCCGCCGTCGTCGCGGCGGCGGCCGGCCCCCGCTGCGAGGCGGCCGACGTGGTCCGTCGCCGCACCACCTTCTGGTCGGTCCTGGCGGAGCAGCAGAACCGGTCCTGTTCTCTCGGCCTGACCCAGGAGCGTACGACGGTCGCGCTGTCCGAGGACGACATCGCCGCCGTGGTGGACGCCCTCATCGGGAACGTCTTCCGCCACACGGCGCCGGGGACGCCGTTCGCCGTCCACCTCGTACGCACGGCCCAGGCCGTGGAGCTCGTGGTGGAGGACGGCGGCCCGGGCATCCCCGACCCGGACCGGGCGCTGGCCCGCGGGAGCAGCAGCGGTTCCACCGGGCTGGGGCTCGACATCGCCCAACGGGCTGCGACCGCCACGGGCGGTTCGATGCGGGTCTCCCACAGCCCGCTGGGAGGAGCGCACATCGCCGTGATGTTCGGGCTGGCCCCGACGGCCCCTTCCGGACGCCGGTCACGCATGTCGCGGCGGCGGCCGGCCTGGCCGCGGGGACGACGGGGCCTGCGCCGGAACTGAACCACGGCCGTAAGGGTCAGCGGACCCCTGGGGACCACCGATCGACGGCCCGGGCCTTCGGTCGGGGCGCCGGGCCCCCCGGCGGCGCGGCCGGTGGCCTTCCTGGCGGGCCGGTGGCCTTCCTGGCGACGCGGCCACCGGGCTGCGCACCGTGGCGGGCCGCTCCACAATCGGATGAGGGGCATGCGTGGAGCCTTTCCGCGGTGTCCGACGGCGTCAGCTGAGAGGAACGCCCTCATGCCCGCTGAATCTACGGCGGCGGCGCGGAAGGGAGCCTTCGTCGCGGTCGCCGTCGCGCTGTTCTGCATTCAGCTCGACTTCTTCGCCCTCAACCTCGCCGTTCCCGGCATCGCGGCGGAGTTCGGCGCCACTGTTTCGGCCGCGCAGTGGACCCTGTCCGCGTACATGCTGGCCCTCGGTTGCTTCTTCATCATCGGCGGTCGCGTGGGGGACGTTTTCGGGCGGCGAGGCACCCTGCTGGCCGGGAGCACCCTGTTCACGGCAGGATCCCTGGGCTGCGCGCTGGCTTCCGGCCTCGGGGTGCTGGTGGTGGCCCGGATCGCGCAGGGCGTGGGAGCGGCGTTCGTCTTCCCGGTGTCCGTGTCAGTGATCACCAACGCCTTTCCCGAACAGATGCGCGCAAGGGCCCTGGGCGCCGTATTCGGCGTCGCCAACATCGGGACCGCGCTCGGGCCCTTCGTCGGCGGAGGGTTCACCGACGGGCCCGGCTGGCGCTGGATCTTCTGGCTGATGGCGCCGCTGAGCCTGGTTTCGTTGCTCGCAGCTCTCGCGTACGTCCCCGACTCGCGCGACATGTCGGCGCCGCGCGAGCTCGACCTCCTCGGCTGCACCCTCATCGTCTGTTCGCTGGCCGGCCTCACGGTGGCCGTGGAGCGCGCGGACGCCTGGGGCTGGGCGGGCGCTCCCACCCTGGTCTGCTTCGCGGTGGCCGTGGTGACCGGAGGGATGTTCCTGGTACGGGAGCGGCTGGCCCGGCACCCGCTGATCGACCTGCGGCTGTTCCGTAACGTCCCGTATGTCCTGGTGACCGGGATGGGATCGCTCTCGAACATGTGCTACAGCGTCACCGTCTTCCTCGCCACCCTCTACCTCCAGGGCGTACGGGGGCTCTCACCACTCCAGGCGGGCACGGCCTTCCTGGCGCCGGCCCTGCTGGTGGCACTCAGCGGGCCGCTCGGGGCACGGCTGGGCCGACGCATGCCACCGACCGCGGTGATGGCGCTGGCCGGGGCGGTGGCCGGCACGGGGATGTACGCGCTGACGCAGGTCACCGCCTGGTGGCTGTACGTGCCGGTGTTCGCGTGGTGCGGCCTGGGCCTGGGGTTGGGCTGGACGTTCTCCAGCGTGGCGACCCAGCAGGTCGTCGCTCCGGCCAGGGCGGGCGAAGCATCGGGGGTACTCCTGACGTTCCTGGTCACGCTGGGCGCGATCGCCCTGGCCGGCACGGCGGCGGCGATCTCGGCGATGACGCCGCAGAGGCCGCCCGAGGAGGCTTACGACGCGATCCTGCGATGCGGCGGGGTGGCGGTCCTCGCCACGGCGGTGGTCGTCATGGCCGTACGCCACCGGCTCGCGGCAGCCGGCACGACCCCGCCCCTGTCGATCCGGGCCCGCGGTGTTGCCGGGCGGGGACGGGGCCGGCGGCCTTGACGGCGAGCCCGGTGCGCCCGGCCCCTGCGGGAGCGACCGCGGGCGCATCGTCCCGAGCCGCATGACACCTGTCATACGGCATCCATGACCCGCGACGCTGCCTCCGTCAGGCCTCTTCCGAGCAGACTGGTGGTCAACTCACCGACCGCGGGGGCACGATGAACACCAGTCGGCGTGCGCCGTGTGAACCCGGGTGGTGTGGCGCTCCGGTCGGCCCGAGCCGATATGGGCACCCGTGAGCGCGCGGCGCAGCCGGACCAGCTCCTTTGAGGTCCGGCTGGATCCGCAGCTGCTCGCCGACGTGCGTGACGGTACGACTCAGCAGTGAAGCTGAGTCTCGCAGTTCTTCAGCACGTTGTACTTGCGCCGGAACTCATCGGACATGGCCCGATACACCCGTGCATCGGCGACACGACCGGCCTTCTGTGCGCGGTCCGCCAGGTTCTTGTAGATCACGTAGTTCTGCCACAGCTCGGCGAGCGACTCCTGATGGTCAGACGCCGTGACCGCCGTCCCGGCAGCCGGAGCTTGGGGCGCTGCGCTCGCCGGTACGGCTCCGAGGAGAACACCTCCCGCCACGAGCACGGGCACAGCGAGCTTCGGTACGAGCCTGAACATGTGATCTCCCCATTCGTCTTGCATCTGTGGGCCGCTGGTACCGCACCGTATCCCCAGGCCGGCAGCGGAGACGGCTTCGCCCTGCACTGCGTGCATTGGGCCGCGGTTTCAGATTGCACAGGGACGTGAGAAGGCGTGACGGGTCGGTGCCGACGCGTCGTGCGGGCCCGGCTGATCAGGGGGTGCCTCGCAGAGGCGTGCGCGGGGCCGTCCTCGTGTACTCCATCCGGGCGGTCGGCTGGCGCCCGCCCGCAGCTGTGGGTGAAGTGGGAGGAAGCAGCAGCGCGGCGCAGCGAAGGACGCCTCCTGAGGAGGGCACCCATGACCATGACCGAGCATCCGTTGCCGGGTGGGCGGCCACCCGTCGAAGAGGGGGTCGCGACGCTTGAGGACCACGGCCCGCCCGAGAGCCCCCGGGACCGCGTCAACCGCCGGTGGCACGAGATCCTGCAGGAGACGAGGGTCGCGCAGACCGGCGTCCAGATCCTCCTCGGCTTCTTGCTCAGCCTTGCCTTCACCCCCGCCTTCAAGGACCTGGGACCGGGGGACCGTGCGCTGTACGTGCTGACGACGGTGCTGGGCGCCTCCTCGGCCGCGGCGCTCATAGCCCCCGTCTCGATCCACCGGTTCGTCTCCGGCCTGCGTCTCAAACGCGAGGTCGTCGAAGCCGCGGGCCGGCTGATGGTGTGCGGCATGGTCATGATGGCGCTGACCATCGGCTGCACCCTGCTCCTGGTGCTCCATGTCGTCCTTCGGGGCCTCATCGCCGAGCTGGTCGTGGGGGTCGTCATGCTGTGGTTCGGCGCGTGCTGGCTGGTCCTGCCCCTGCGGCTGCGTCGCAGGGCCCGTCAGCGGCCCCTCCTGTGAGTGCGGCGCACCGCCCGTGGCCGGCCGGGGCTGCCGAGCCCCCTGCGGACCGTCCCCGCACCCCTGCGCGGCACGCTGCCGGCGGAGTACGGGGGCGCACAGCTCGTGCTGACGCCGGACACGCCGTGAGCGCCATTCGGGGGAACAGCGGGTGTCGCGCACAGGAAGACCGCAGGTTCGGCTCCTACGTTCGGCTGCCATGACGTACGCACCGAGCGAACCCGCCTCCGGCCCCACCCGTCGTACGACGCTCGCCGGGCTCGTCGGCGGTGCCGTGCTGGCCGCCGGATGCACGCGGTCGGGGGCTTCGCCCGCCAACGCGCCCGCGCGTGCTCCCTCGAAGTCGGCCTCCGCCCCCGCGGGCGGAGCCACGCCCGGCGTGATGACCCTCTTCAAGGATCCGGCCTTCAATTTCAACGCGCTCTTGGCGCTCGGCGGGACCGCATTCGGCGCCGCCGAGGTGGGCGAGGTGCTCACCGCCGTGAACGCGATCAACAAGGCCGGCCTCTCGGCCCAGACGTACACCGACACCTTCGCGCGACTCGGCGATCAGCTCATGGGGCCGCCCCAGGGCCTGGCGCCCGACCGGGAGACCACGCGCTTGCGTGCCCTGCGGGCCGCGCAGTACTACGGTCAGGCACTGTTCTTCGTCCTGGGCTCCGACGACCCGGCCAGGGAGGAGCAGCTGTACAGGGCCGGGCGCGGTGCCTGGGACAAGTTCTGCGGACTGTGCGACCCGCCGCCGGTGACGGCGAAGGTCCCGTACGGGAAGACGCCGCTGCCGGTGTGGCTGTTCCGGCCGGACACCTCGGGCGAGCGGCGCCCCACCGTGATCCTCACGAACGGCAGCGACGGGCAGGACGTCGACATGTGGACGTACGGCGTCTCGGCCGCCCTGGCGCGGGGCTGGAACGCCCTGGTGTACGACGGTCCGGGACAGGGGCAGTTGCTCTTCGTCGACCGAGTGGTCTTCACACCGCGTTGGGAAACCGTCGTGACGCCGCTCGTCGACTGGCTGGTCGCCCGCCCGGACGTGGACACGGACAGGATCGCCTTGACCGGGCTGAGCATGGGCGGGTACCTGGCGCCCCGGGCCGCGGCCTTCGAGAACAGGATCGCCGCTCTGGTGGCGATGCCCGGCTGCTTGTCGCCATGGCTCGGCTTCCCTCCCGAACTGCGGGAGATCGTCACCCCCGACAAGGAGAAGACGAACGCCGTCTGGAACAAGGAGGTCGTTCCCGAGCTGCCTCCGGACGCGGCCGCGACGATCAGGAAGCGTATCGAGCCCTTCTCCGTCCCGGCGATGCTCGACGCCCGCAAGGGCAAGACGTTCACCGACTTCTGGACCCCCGCCAGCCTCATCGAATCGATGGACATCACGGACGTCGTCGGCCGCATCAGGGTGCCCACGCTGGTCCTCGACTACGACGACGAGCAGTTCTATCCCGGCCAGCCGCGTCGGATGTTCGACAAGCTGAAGGCTCCCCACAGGGACCTGCTGAAGCTCACCGCGGCCACCGGCGCGCAGCTGCACTGCTCACCGATGGCCCCGCAGCAGCACTGCGGCGTCGTCTTCGACTGGCTGCAGGAGCAGCTCCCCGGTAGCTGACGCGGCGACTCCGGGGTGCGGCTACTGGTACGGGTCGAAGGGGATGCCGGCCGGTTTGGCCTCGGCCAGGTGTGACGGGAAGGAGGCTTCCTTGAGGCCGAAGTGTGCGCTGCCGAAGTCGGCCTGGCTGAGCTTGTCACGCAGGTCCGCGGGGTAGCCGTTCCAGCCGACGAGGGCGGGGAACTGCCAGGTCTGCTTGTGGTTCTCCGGGGGCTCGTCGTTGGTGTTGGCGGCGCGGAAGCAGTGCGTACCGAGCCCGTCCTTGTGGTAGACGATCTTGGGGTGGGTTCCGTCCCAGCGGATCTGGTCGCGGGTGTGGACGACGAAGTCCCCGTGGGCGGAGGTGGCGACGTACTTCGCCTCGTTGTTCTGGATCCACACCACCACGTGTTCCCAGTCGTGGCGGTGGCCGCCGAGGCTGATGCCGGGGATGGCCTGGTCCTTCTCGAAGTACAGGGCGTAGATCACGGCACACCAGCCGTTGTTGCACTTCGCCCGGGAGTAGCCGTTGGTGTTGTCGAGGTCCGAGGCGTCCCGGCAGTTGCCGTTGAGGGCCCCGGTGGGCTTGAGGCCGCCGTTCAGCTCTCCGTTCGGGCCTATGGCGGGCGTGGGGTAGCAGCCGTCGGTGTCGTAGTCGTAGGCCGGCTGGAAGGCGAGTTCCATCGGGTCGGCGTGGGAGGGCAGGGAAGGAGGCGGAGCCGCGAACGCGACCTGTGGGATGCCGACGACGAGCGTGAGGGCGGCACCGACGACTACGAGCGATCTCCGGATGTGACGCTTCGTCCGCACAGCGGGCCTCCGAGCGCGTGGGGGCGGGGACATACGGCACCATGGCTACCGCCGGGTAGCAGGCTCAGAGCATCATTCGTCAAACGGGTCGGTACGGCAAGGGATTGGACGAGTAACGTGCGCGGCGACAACGGGAGTTGAGCCGCGGGACCGGGGACCGCCGCCGGACCGCACGGCAGACCGACGTCACGGAGGCCGGACAGCGGACCGGGCCGTCGGCCGCCCGCACGCTGCCCGGGTCCGAGGTCTAGGACGACTGCGCCGGCGTGAAGTTCGTGAGGATCAGCAGGGTGTCGACGAGGTCCTCGGCGGGGGCGCCGGTGGCCAGACGGCGCAGTTGCTGGCCGAAGACCAGGGCGACGGCCACGCCCGCCAGGCGCTCGGGGTCCGGCATGCCGAGGTGCGTCAGGACCCGGGTGGCCAGCAGGTCGTAGGCGGCGAAACACTCGGCCGCGGCGGTGCGCAGCCGTTCATCGCGGCCGGCCTGGACGTACAGCTCGAACGGCGCGATGTGGCGGCTGTCGAAGGCGTTGCCGCCCGCGACGCGCGTCACCACCTCGGCCGCCTGCCCGATGTCGAACTGCTCGTCGGAGCACGCGTCGGCGAGTGCCGTGAAGTGCCGGGTCTCCTCGGCCACGAAGTGCAGCAGGCTCTCGCGCAGCAGCTCGTGCTGGGTGGCGAAATGGTAGGTGACGGAACCGAGGGAGACTCCGGCTTCCTTGGCGATCCGCCGGTTGGTGAGGGCGGCGATGCCGTCTTGCCCGATGATCCGCAGTACGGCGTCGATGATGCTCTGGCGGGTCTCGGAAGCATGGGGCATGTCGACATTGTGCCCCATCCGGCTGCCCTGACCGGCGCTGTGGTGCACGGGAGTTGGGGCGCCCAGGGTGTGGACACGGCGCGGGGTGATCTCTACTGTTCGTTCGAACGAACAGTAGAGGGCGGCTACACAGGAGTCATCGTGGACATATCCGGATCGAACGTTCTGCTCACCGGGGCCACCGGAGGCATCGGCGCCGCCCTCGCGGCGCGCCTGACGGAGCAGGGGGCCCGCCTCACCGTCACCGGGCGCCGGGAGGAGGCCCTCAAGGCCACCGCGGTCCTCTGCGGAGCACGCACGGTCGTCGCCGACCTGGCCGTCCGGTCCGACGTCGTCCGCCTCGCCGAAACCTGCACCGAAACGGACGTCCTCGTCGCGAACGCCGCCCTCCCCGCCAGCGGTGACCTCCTGGACTACAGCGAGGAGCAGCTCGACCGCGCCCTCGACGTCAACCTGCGCGCGCCCGTCCTGCTGTCGCGGCTCCTCGCCGCGCACATGGCGGCCCGCGGCCGCGGGCACATCGTGCTGGTCGGTTCGATCTCCGGCAAGGCGGCGACCAAGTCGACCTCCCTCTACAACGCCACGAAGTTCGGGCTGCGCGGATTCGCCTTCGCCCTGCGCCAGGAGCTCAAGGGCACGGGCGTGGGGGTGTCCCTCGTGCAGCCCGGTTTCGTCCGCGACGCGGGGATGTTCGCGGCCACGGGTGCCGCTCTGCCGAGCGGCATCAGGACCGTATCGCCCGGTCAGGTGGCCGACGGCGTCCTACGGGCCGTTCGCCGCGATCGCTGCGAGATCAATGTCGCACCGCTGGAGCTGCGGCTGCTCAGCGCCATTGCGGGGCAGTTCCCCGGGTTCGCCGAACGGGTCCAGGCGCGGGCGGACGTCGACGGCTCCGTGCGACAGATCGTCGACGCCCAGCGCGCCCACCGGTAGGCGCCGGGGCGGCCCGGCCGGCGGTCCCGCGCCGCCGGGCGGGACCGCCGCTCCCTCGCCGCCGCAGGCGGTCCTCCCCTCCTCCCCCACTCCGGGGCGCGCGTACCCGCACGCACCCGTACGCCCGTGCACCCGTACGTCTTCCCTGCCACCTCATGTGAACGGAGAGCACGACTGTGCCGAGCCACCACGAACCGACCACCGTCGCCGGCCCGGGCGTCGAGCGCAGGTCCCTGCTCCGATTAGGGGCCCTGCTGGCCGCCGGCGGAGCAGCCGCCCTGGTTCCCGCGCCGATCGCGCACGCCGCGACCAGGGGCCAGGGCACCGGCACGATGACGACCACCTACCCGGGCCGCTCCCCGTACGGCAACGACCAGTGGGCGTACGTCCCCTTCGACGTCCCCGCCGGAGTACAGCGGATCTCCGTTGCCACCACCCACGACATCGCCGCGGGCGTCCTGGACCTCGGCATTTTCGGTCCGTCCGGTTTCCGCGGCTGGTCGGGCGGCGAACGGGCCGGGTTCACCCTCTCCGCGGTGGACGCCACCCCCGGCTACGTGCCCGGGCCCGTCGAGCCCGGCGGCTGGTCCGTGATCCTGGGGCCGATGGTGGCTGCCAGCGGAGGCATGGCCTGGCAGGTCGACGTCACCCTGCACTTCGGAGACCCGCTGCCGCGGACCCCGTACGACATCCTGCCGGGCGCCGTGGCGGGACGCGGGCCCGGCTGGTACCGGGGCGACCTGCACCTGCACAGCGTGCACTCCGACGGGAAGCGCACGGTGGACGAGATCGTCGCCGCCGCCCGCCAAGAAGGGCTGCACTTCATCGCCACGTCCGACCACAACACCAGTTCCACCGGGGTGACCTGGCACGGCAACGTCCCGACCGACCTGCTCGTCATCAACGCCGAGGAGGTCACCACGCGCCACGGGCACTGGCTGGCCGTCGGTCTGCCCCAGGGCGAGTGGGTGGACTGGCGCTACGGCCCCGCGGACCAGGGAGCGTTCGACAGCCATGCCCGGCGCGTGCACAGCCTCGGCGGGCTGGCGATCGCCGCCCACCCGCTCACTCCGGCAGCGGGATCCTTCTGGGAGTTCGGCCTCGACCGGGTGGACGCGCTGGAGGTGTGGAACGGGCCGTGGACCCTGGACGACGCCGCCAACATCGCCGCCTGGCACGTCATGCTCTGCCTCGGCAAGCGGGTCGCCGCGGTCGGCAACAGCGACGCCCACAGCCCGGCGGACGCGGTGGGCCGGCCCCACAACGTGGTCCACGCCACGAGCCTGTCCACGTCCGCCGTGCTGGACGCGCTGCGCCTGGGCCGGTCGTACGCCGTCGAATCCTCGGCCGTGACCGTCGGCTTCACCGCCCGCACCGGCTCCGCGGTCGCGGGCCCCGGCGAGGAACTGCCCCTGTCCTTCTTCGACACCGTCGACGTGACGCTGGACGTGAAGGGCGCGCCGGACAGCATCGCCACGCTGTACACCGAGTGGGGCATCATGGCCGCGACCTGCATCGACGGCAGCGGCACGGGCCAACTGCGCTGGCGCGGCTGGGGCAAGGCCTCCCTGTTCGCGCGGGCCGAGGTACGACGGCCCAAGCCGGCCTCCACGACTCTGGACCAACTCGTCGCCATCACCAACCCGGTGTGGTTCTACTCGGCTCAGCTGCCCCCGTACGACGTCGAGCGGCGCGCACTGTTCCACACCGAGCGCCGTCCCGACGGGACGTGGAGCAGCATGCGTCCGCTGCCCGGTGCCGCCGGTGCCGCTTCGTTCGCAGGGATCCAGAGCGCCGCGGCCGGCATGGCGGACGGCTCGGTGGTGATCTTGGGGATCGCGCCCGACAACGGTCTGTGGCTGACCACCGTACGGGGCTCGGCCACCCTCCAGCCCTGGCAGCGCGTGGCGGGTCCGGACGGCTCGGCCGAGTTCACCGTCCGGGAGGCGGACGTGGCCGCCTTCCCCGACGGCACGTGCCAGATCGCGGTGACGGCCATGGACGGCACCACCTTGCACCAACAGCGCCGCGCCGACGGGGGGCTGCCCGGATTCCGGGCCGTGCCGGGCTTCACGGCGAAGAGCGGCTGGGGAGCGACGAAGGTGTCGATCGCCGCCATGCCCGACGGGTCCGCCCAGCTGCTCAGTTACGGTACGGACGGTGCCATGTACCACTGCGTCCGCGGGCGGGACGGTGCGTGGACCGCATGGGGGCGCCTGGCCGGCTTCAACGGGGCTCCGTCGTTCTCCGGTCCGGCGCTGGCGATCACCGGCCTGCCCGATGGCTCCTCCCAGGTCCTCGCGATCGGGCTCGACGGGATGGTCTACCACCAGCAGCGGCGGCCCGACGGCTCTTGGACCGGTTTCCGGCCACTGCGGGGGGTCTCCACGGCCACCATGGGGGCCAGTGCCATCGGCATCACGGGGACGCCGGACGGCTCCGCGCAGGTCGTGGCGGTCGGGCTGGACGGGCGGATCTGGCACAACGTCAGGAAGCCGGACGCCTCCTGGACGCCGTTCGCGCAGATACCCGGCCCGAACGGGAGGGACCCCTTCCCCGCAGGCCAGGTCCGCATCACCGCCCTGCGCGACGGCAGCACGCACGTGACGGCCATCAGCGCGGGCTAGGAGCATGACCACCCGCCGCAGGGTTCACTCGGCGGAGGCCGTGCACGCCACCCGACCCCCTGAACCACCGGGCGGCACAGCCACCCCGCAGGGCCGTTGTCACAGGTGACGGCTACCTTTCGGTTCAGGGCACGGCTGAGGAGCCGGCACGGAACGGAGAGCGGCAATGGTCGTCGAGGTGGGGTACGCGCAGGCGTGGGACCTGGAGGCCCGTGCGTCCTGGCGGCCGATGTCCGCCGAGGAGGCGCGGGAGCGGGATGCCGCCGGGCTTCCGTACGTCGTGGTGTACCGGATGGAGGGCCGCGAGGCTCCGCTGGAGGTCCGGCTCGTCTCCTGGCAGGACCACTACGTCGGCCTCTGGGTGTACGACGCGCAGGGCCGCCGTACCTACGACCTGGACATGCGGCTGCTGGACGACCCGGCGAGACTGCTGCGCCGCTACTCCGTCGGCTGGTTCTACACCGGCCCTGACATGGCGGAGTTCGCCAAGGAGTGCCCGAAGATCACCGTGGACCTTTTCCCGGACGGGAGGGGCCGTCGGAAGGAGGAGCGCCGTGGCGAGCTCGGGGGCTCGTACGTCACCACCCCGACCCTTCGCGAGGACGAGCGCTGGATGGACCGGCCCGCGTTCGGGGAGTGGCCGTTGCTCTCGGCCCAGTTCCACGGGCTCACGGAGCCGCCGGCCTTCGAGGTGGCCGAGGTGGCCGGGGCGGCCGAACCCGGTGACGGCGATGCCCCCGCCACCTGCTGGCGTCCGCCGCGCCCCGCGCAGCCCGGGCCGATCAACGAGCTGTTCAGGCCCGGCGTGCGGGTGACCGACGGGTACCACCCCGAGATGACCGTCGTGGAGCCGCGCCGGGTCGGCACCTTGCGCGTGCCGAGCGGACTGCTGGCCGTCTCCGGGCCGGACATCGACCGCGGCGAGGGTCCGCACATCACGGTTCCCGTCCCGCCGGGAGAGTACGTACTTGAGGAGGCGCAGGTCCGCCACAGTTACCACTGCGAGTGGGAGGGCGACCGGGTCACGCGTACGGACACCACGGCCGTCCGCCTGCTCGTCAGCGAGACCCCTGCCGCGTCCTGGGAGATGGCCCGCAGACCGGGCGACGACCTCCGGCTGTTCATCGACCACCAGATATCCGGCTTCGCCACCGACGGTGCCACCGGCTGCTTCGCCGACGCGGGAGCGTGGGGGCCGCTCCTCGCGCTCTACGAGAAGGGGCTGATCCAGGGAGATCCCGACGCGGCCGAGGACATCAGCGACTCCATGTACATGCTGCGCACCCGGGACCAGGCCTCCGGCGCCGAGCTGGTGGCCTTCGCGACGACCGGGGACGGCACCTACCCCGTGTGGGTGGGCCGTTGCGCGGCCGGTGAGGTGGTCGGCGTCGTGGTGCTGGTGGAGGGGATGCCGACTCTGCTGCCGCAGAACGGGACCGCGGCGGAGGCCTGAGCTGCGCACGGAGGCGGGCAGACCCCTGGACGGCGCCACCCGCGTCACCGAGTCGGAGCGGAGGGCCCTTGGGTCCGCGCCTGGTACCACTCCGGGGGCATGACGGGGCGGCGGGCCCGCCGCCGCCCCACGGCTTCGACGGTCGCCATGGCGACGGCGATCCAGGACAGCACGGCCCCGAACGCCGCCCACCGGAGAGAAGGGACCGCCAACCACCACAAGGACACCGCCACCGCGAGCACGGTGATGCCGATGCGGGCACCTCCGGGAAGCCGGCGGGTCAGCTCGGCGGCAGCCCAGGCGGCGGCGAAGGGCGCCGCGATGGCGAGAGCCAGAACTACGAGCAGCATCGCAAGCAACAGGATCATGGCATGCCCCCTCACGTCTTGCCGACCGCTGTGGTGTCGGCCTGAGGCTGGATTCAGATCGATGCGCAGCCTTCGCAATCATGCTGGCACACCACTTGAACGTGTTCAAGTCCGCCGGAAGGGCATCCCCTCTGCCCAGGTGAGCCCAGAGCACCGCTATGTTGAACGCGTTCAATACAGCGCGGTGTCGGCCCACTCGGTCAGGACCGCCATGACAAGGGGGCAACAGGTGACGCTTCGTCCGTTTGAGACCGCGGTATTCGGCAGGAGGCCCAGATGGGCCCTACCGCTGGCCTTGACCCTGGCTGCAGGGGCCGGCCTGAACTCCTGCGCACTGTCCGAGGTCTATCTCGGCTGCGAGGGCAAACCGTTGCAGGAGGTGGCGGCAGCCGACGTGGTCGGAACCTACACCGGTCGCCCCAAGGGCGAGCTGACCCTGTCAGAGGACGGGACCCTGTCCGTCGCCGGCTGGATGGACGACCCCGCCTACAACTCGGTGAGCAACGTGACCACTTATCCCACGCTCCGGACAACGGGAAAGGGCACCTGGAAGCTGGAGCGGGACCCGTTCGACAAGGACTGGATGGAGGTTCATGTGAACCTCGAACTGCAGGACGGGGGGAGCAAGGGCATGCCGCTGCACGTCACGGGAACCAAGCAGCGGCCTCAGCTGCACAACGTGCTGGGGGATCCCGACGAGTGCGACGAGATGCTCCTGACGAAGGAATCCTAGGCGCACGCACCCAGCCGGATGTTCATTGGTCAGACAGACGGCCGCCCGGTCGTCCGGGAACGCGGTCGCTCGTTCCTTGAGGTACCGCCGGACCCGTCGCTTCGCCCGCGGCGCACGTCCGTGGTGCGATGGAACCGGGGCGGAAAGGAGAGCGATCATGCCCGCAGCGAAGCCAACGAGTGTCGCCGCCTCGGTGTCGGTCCGCCCGCTGGGTGAGCCGGATCTGGATCGGGCCGACGAGATCTTCAGGGTCGCTTTCGGGACCTTCCTCGGGTTTCCTGAGCCGGAGACGTTCTTCGGGACCGCCGACTATGTCCGCACCCGCTGGGCGGCAGATCCACACGCGGCCTTCGCAGCGACCGTCGAGGACGAGGTCGTCGGATCGAACTTCGCCGCCAACTGGGGCAGCGTCGGGTTCTTCGGCCCGCTGACCGTACGTCCGGAGCTCTGGGACCAGGGCATCGGCAGGCGCCTCATGGAGCCGGTGATGGCCTGCTTCGACACCTGGCAGAACCGCCACCTCGGCCTGTTCACCTTCTCGCACAGTCCCAAGCACCTTGAGCTCTACCGCCGGTACGGTTTCTGGCCCCGATTCCTTACGGCCGTCATGAAGAAACAGGTCACCGTCAGTACCGCAGTCCCCGGCCGGGTCTTGTACGGCGAGCTGACCGCCGCTGAGCGGCCCGACGCACTGAGCCTCGCTCACGCACTGACGGGGGCCGTGTACGAGGGCCTGAGCCTGGAGCGCGAGATCATGGCCACACAGGCGCAGGGGCTCGGTGACACCATCCTCCTGGAGGGCGCCGACTCCGGTCTCGACGGTCTGGCTGTCTGCCACTGCGGAGCGGGCTCGGAGGCCGGTGAGGACGTGTGCTTCGTCAAATTCGGCGCCGTACGCCCTGGCCCGGGCGCCGCGGACCGGTTCGAACGACTGCTGGATGCGTGCGAGCAGCTGGCCACCGAGAAGGGGCTGGGGCAGCTGGACGCCGGAATGAACCTGGCCCGCCAGGATGCCTACCAGCGCATGATCGACCGCGGTTTCCGTACCTGGCTGCAAGGCGTGACCATGCACAAACCCAACGAACCTGGTTACAGCCACCCGGACGCCTACGTGATCGACGACTGGCGCTGAGATCGTGCAGGTCAGGCCGCCCCGTGAGCGGCGCGGCCGCGGGGCGCCGCCAGGGCGGCGGCCGTGGCACGGGCGAAGGCTTCCGGGTTGTCCAGCATGATGTTGTGGCCGCAGTCCGGGACCGCCACCACGTCGACCCCCGCCGCGGTGAGTGCTTCGGTGCCCGGCAGCGGTCCGTCCGCCTCGGGCAGCAGGTACGTGCGGGGGATCTCCAGGTCCAGCAGGAGTTCGCGCATGGTCGGAACGCTGCCGCGCGTCAGGTGGACCGCACTGCGGTGCAGGGCCTCCCGGCCGGCCAGCCGCATGGTGGCCCACCAGTGGTCGCCGGACCGGTCGCGGACCTCCTCCCAGCCGCCCGTCAGGAACTCCTGCTCCGAGTAGGCGGCGATGCCACTGCTGCCACCGGAGCCGGGCCGGGGCGGGAGCGGGTCGAGGTTCGCGTCGACCAGGACCAGGCGCGAGACCAGCTGCGGGTGGCGGGCCGCCATGACGATGGCCACCGAGCCGCCCATACTGTGCGCGATCAGCTCCGCGTCCCGGACCCCCGCGCCGGTCAGGGCGTGCGCGAGGGCGTCGGCGTGCGCCTCCAGGGTGTAGTCGAAGCCGGTCGGCCGGTCGCTGAGGCCGTGCCCGAGCAGGTCGACCAGCAGGGAGCGACGGCCGGCCAGCAGGGGATGGACCGCGACCGCGGCGAAGTAGGCCGGCGAGGTGGCGCCCAGGCCGTGTACGTACACGCGGGAGGGGTCCTCCCCCGGCAGCTCCACCCAGCGGATCCGGTCACCCTCGGGCGTCACAACGGCATTGCGCACTGGTGTGTCCCCCCTGCGATCAAGCAATCAAGCGATCAAGGCCGATGGTGGTGAAGAGAAGAGCCTAGCCACCGGAATCCGGCGTACCGCGTCCAGGCGTGCGCCGGCTTGCGCGCTGGCCACCAGCCGTCGGCACGCGGCTCGGCCGACGCAGACCCGCCGGCTGGGCGTGCCGTGCGGCCATTCGGGCGAATTCCCCGCCGAGAACGTCGTGTTCCGGGGCGAGCCGTGGTCTGGTCGGAGAAGACGGGCTCGGAGAAGGGTGTGGAACGTTGCGATCGAGGCGTGCCGGAATGCTCCTGGGCGCAGCCGCCCTGGCAGTGCTGACCATCCCCGCCAACGCCCATGCCGCAGCGGTCGCTTGCGGCGGAGGGACGTCGACCGGCCGTGTGGCCGTCAACGGCTGCATCAGTGCTCAGCGCGGATCGGTCGGGGAGTTCCCCACTCGCGAGATCACGGCGTACATCAAGGCGCGCAACACCGGAACAAGAGGGCTGAACGTCTCGTACGAGGCGTTCTTCCGGGTGGTGAGCGGTGGCCACTGGGAGAAGGTGGGCAGCGGCCGCGCCTACGTACGGGCCGGCGAGGCCATCGGCCCCGTCGAAGTGGGTAGCACGACCCGCGTGTGCGGCCCCGGGGTGAAGGTCGAGGTCCGTGTGCACGCCCGGGCCGACGGCGCTGCATGGAGCGGATGGTCTCCCGCGTCCACGAAGCAATGCCAGACCTGAGCACCTGAACCGTCCCGGCCGGGCGGACTCCGTCAGGCTGCGGCTACTCGGCCCGCAGCGCCGCCAGTCGCTGTTCGAACGGGACCACCTCGAAGCCGTCCGCCGGGTCCACCGACGTGATCGCTCCGGTCAGCGAACGGGGAGCGATCGCGGCGGCAGTGTCGACGTCGGGGGCGGCGGCCCGGGGAGCAGGCGCCATGAATCGCGCCAGCTCCGCGCCCGCACGGGCGATCCGCCGCTCCAGCCCTTCCTCGCCCCAGTCCTCCGAGGCCGCGTACACCGCGGTCGGCAGGACGAGCGCGCGCAGGTACGTGAACAACGGGCGCAGGGCGTGTTCGGTGACCAGGGAGTGCCGGGCGGTGCCGCCGGTCGCGCCGAGGAGCACCGGCTTCCCGGTGAGGGCGTCCTTGTCGATGACGTCGAAGAACGACTTGAACAGACCGCTGTACGACGCCGCGAACACCGGCGTCACGGCGATCAGGCCGTCCGCGGCCGCCACCGCGTCGAGCGCGGTGGCCAGCCGGGCGGGCGGGAAGCCGGTGACGAAGTGCTGGGCGATCTCCGTCGCGAGGTCCCTCAGTTCGATCACCTCGGACTCGGCGTCCACGTGGCCGAGGGTGGCGGCCGCGAGGCGGTCGGCGAGCAGGCGGGTCGAGGAGGGTGAGCTCAGTCCCGCCGATACGACAACGAGCTTCATGCCTGCGTCTCCTCCTTCGGTGCCTGCTGGGCCGCCGCCACGCGGGCCGCGTGCGTCGGGGCGTCCGGCACGCCGACCGGGCGCAGGTTGGCGAACTCCTTGCGCAGCACCGGGACGACCTCCTCGCCGAGCAGGTCGAGCTGCTCCAGGACGGTCTTGAGAGGAAGGCCCGCGTGGTCCATCAGGAAGAGTTGGCGCTGGTAGTCGCCGGCGTATTCCCGGAAGGACAGGGTCCGCTCGATGACCTGCTGCGGCGAGCCGACGGTCAGCGGTGTCTGGGAGGTGAACTCCTCCAGGGACGGGCCGTGGCCGTACACCGGTGCGTTGTCGAAGTACGGTCGGAACTCGCGTACCGCGTCCTGCGAGTTCTTGCGCATGAACACCTGGCCGCCGAGTCCGACGATGGCCTGCTCCGGGGTGCCGTGACCGTAGTGGGCGTAGCGCTGCCGGTAGAGGTTCACCATCTGCTTGGTGTGGGAGGCCGGCCAGAAGATGTTGTTGTGGAAGAAGCCGTCGCCGTAGTACGCGGCCTGCTCGGCGATCTCCGGCGAGCGGATGGAGCCGTGCCACACGAAGGGGGCGACGCCGTCCAGCGGGCGCGGGGTCGAGGTGAAGGACTGCAGCGGCGTGCGGTGCTTGCCCTTCCAGCTGACGACGTCCTCGTCCCACAGGCGGCGCAGCAGTGCGTAGTTCTCGATGGCGAGGTCGATGCCGTCGCGGATGTCCTTGCCGAACCAGGGGTACACCGGACCGGTGTTGCCGCGGCCCATCATCACGTCGACGCGGCCGTCCGCGATGTGCTGAAGCATCGCGAAGTCCTCGGCGATCTTCACCGGGTCGTTGGTGGTGATCAGGGTCGTCGACGTGGAGAGGATCAGGTTCTCGGTGCGCGCGGCGATGTAGCCGAGCATGGTCGTCGGCGAGGAAGGAACGAACGGCGGGTTGTGGTGCTCGCCGGTGGCGAAGACGTCGAGGCCCACCTCCTCGGCCTTCTGCGCGATGGCGAGCATCGCCTTGATCCGCTCGCGCTCACCCGGCGTGCGTCCGGTCGTCGGATCGGCCGTGACGTCACCGACGGTGAAGATCCCGAACTGCATGGCTACCCTTCCCAAGATTGTTTATGGTTCAACTATACATGGGAACCGGGGACGCGATCGAGGTATTCCGGAGGCATTCCGGGTGGCCTCCCCGTCGGGAACCAAGCCGTACGGGAGCGGCAGGGCGGCCACCCCGAGCTCGGGGGAACGGTCCTGGTCCAGGGCCTCGCGGCGGGTCCGGAGCAGCCCGCTCCCCCGGCGGGGTTCAGCCGGTGATGGTGACGCAGGGCAGACCCACGCTGGCACCCCCGCGGAAGCCTTCCGCGCAGAGCCGGGTGCCCGCGGGGAAGTGCCGTTGCGGGTAGGCCTGGTCCCGGTAGGTCCTGAACTTGGCGACGTCCTCGACCTTCGTGTTGGCACTCCAGCCGTTGGTGGTCCACACGCGGGCGCTGATGCGGTTCGGCTGGTTGGTGTTGGTGACCGACACCTCCACCCTGCCCAGGTAGGTGCCGTCGTCGTACGTCTCGATGCAGACCGAGTTGTTGCACCACTTGCCGGAGGCCGCCGCGGGCGGGCCGGCGGCGATGACACACGCGAGAGCCGCAGCTGCCGTTCCGATGCCCGCAGCGATCTTCTTGGTGACGTAGTGCATGGCAAATGACCTCAAGCATTCTTCTGGCCCGGGGCGGGCACGGATCGTGTCGGTCCATGTCTCTCAAGGCCCCACCGATCTGCGACGTCACAACGGTGCGGCCCCGAGTAGCCAACGCCGGGCAAGATCATGAGTTACGCCCCTCCGCCCTGGGCGACGTGAACGGTCGTGACGCGCTCGCCCTGGTCGTGGCCCTGGGCCTGGGCGCCGGAATGCTCCTGCGGGCCGGCGGCCCCCTGAACGTCCAGGCCCCGACCTCGTCCCTGCTGTCCTTCGCCAGCACCTCACTGATGCCTACGCCGTCCGCCGCCTCTGGGAGACCGGAGCAGGGCGGCCGTGACGATCCTGCTCGCGCCGCTTGTCCCGGGCAGCGCCGGGATCGGCGCCCAGTACTGCGGCGGTGCCCCGATCCGCGGCCACGCCACCCGGGCCCGCGAAGCCGAACGCGCCATGCGCTTCAACCCCTGCGCCGCCGGAACCGCGATGCCGCTGTGGCCCTGCGCGCAGACCCTTCCAGCAGATCCTTGAGGACCTCGGCCCACACCCCGCTTTCTGATCCAGGCGTCCAGCGGGAAAGGCGTTTGGTGACCCGGCCCGGCCGTCATTTGGTCCATATGTCCAGCAGCTGTTGTGCCGCTCGAAAACTGTCGGGTGAGTCAGAGTTGCACACGACGGTGACTGCGGTGTTGCGGTCGGGGCTCACCTTGAAAGTGCTGTGGAATCCCTCCCAGTCGCCGCGGTGCACGAGGCTCTTGTCGGGAAGAAGCACGATTCCGGCCCCATAGCGACCGTTTTCGATGCCGCGCCGACGCAAGGTGTCGCCCGTGCTGACCGCGCCCCGCGTGACCCCGTCGAGCAGGTGCGAGCCGCCGATGCGGCCGGTGCGGTAATTGTCCGCCCAGCGGACGAGTTCACCGGGGGTGGTTTGGACGGCTCCGTCTCCGTACTGTTTCCACGGGGATGAGTTGGGGGTGGAGGAGCCGCCCTTCTCGTCGTAGGACAGCGCCTTGCCGGGAACTTCCGCTGCCGGGGAAACCGTCATGCGCAGGTTCAACGGGGTGAAGAACTCCTGCTGGATGAACGTCGCGAACGGCTTACCGGTGACCTTTTCGACGACATGGGCCAGAAGAACGTAATTGGAGTTGGAATAGGAGAAACGCTGACCGGGCGCCTGGTCCGGCTGGGAGGCGAGGATGGCAGTCATCGCGTCCTGCTGGCCGGCCGGGTCGGTCATCTTGACTCCCTTGGCCTCCAGCAGATCCCCGTAATCGGGAATGCCACTGGTGTGATGCATCAGGTCGGCCAGCGTGACGCGCCGTGTCCAGCCGGGCGCGTTGTCGAGATACTCTGACAGAGGGTCATTCAGTGCGAGGCGATGCTGCCCGGCCAGCAGGAGAATGGCGTCCGCAGTGAACTGCTTCGAATTGGAGGCCATGTCGAAGACCGTCTTCGAGGTAATGGCACGCCCGGTCGCCACATCGGCTTTCCCTCTGCCCGCCTCCCAGACGACGTTACCCCGCGTGCCGACCGCTGCCGCACAGCCCGGGCCGTCGGGGGAAGGCACCAGCTTCTGGAGAACTTCTGCGCTGCGTTTCTCGCGGTCGTCGCCGGTCGCGTATGCCTGCGGGTTCACGACGCCGGTCAGTACGACCACAACCATGGCACCCCCGGCGGTACACAAGGACACCATCCGATTCACGTAAACCCACCCACCTTCTTTCTTCACTGTCGAGAATCCTCCGCCGTCCGTGCTTCAGCCAATCGATCAAGGCCGACCGGCCGGCTGCGGGTTCGGCGGTCCTCGTCGGCGGTTGCCCGCAGGACATCCCGGCCACCTACAACAGCATGGAGGACGGATTCACCCGACGTGTCGGCCAGTCGGCCCAATCCATCGGCTGACCGGGGCATCGGCCACAGGGTTGGTCCTGCAACGGGGTAGGGGCTCCGCAGCAAAGACGCACGAGCCCGTTCTGCTGGTCGTGTTCGGCGCGGTCGCCGAGCCGGCGGCGTCGTGGCGGGGTCCCTCCGTCGATGCCGCGACTGCGTGCAGTCGGCCACAGCACAACTGCCGGGAGAAGCCGATGCGTGCCCTCACCGTCCATCCCGCAACCGCCCGAAGCCTTGAGGTGTGCGACGTTCCCGACCCGGTGCGCGGCGAGCACGAGCTGCTGGTCGACGGGCTGGCGGTCGGTGTCTGCGGTACGGACAAGGAGATCGTCGCCGGCGAGTACGGGTGGGCCCCTCCTGGCGAGGACCGGCTGGTCATCGGCCATGAGTCGCTGGGAAGGGTGCGCGAGGCCCCGGCGGGCAGCGGTTTCGAGGCCGGGGATCTCGTCGTGGGCGTGGTACGCCGCCCGGATCCCGAGCCCTGCGGGGCCTGCGCACGGGGTGAGTTCGACATGTGCCGCAACGGCCGCTACACCGAGCGGGGCATCAAGGAGCGTCACGGTTACGCCAGCCAGTCCTGGTCGGTGGAGTGCGACTACGCGGTCGGGGTGGATCCCGGCCTGGAGCGGGTAGGGGTGCTCCTGGAGCCGACCAGCGTGGTGGCCAAGGCGTGGGAGCAGGTGGTGCGGGTCGGTGGCCGGTCCTGGTTCGAGCCGCGGCGGGTGCTGGTCACCGGGGCAGGGCCGATCGGTCTGCTGGCCGCTCTGCTCGGCGTACAACGCGGTCTGGAGGTGCACGTCCTGGACCGGGTGACGTCCGGGCCGAAGCCCGGCCTGGTCGCCGACCTGGGGGCGACGTACCACAGCGAGGACGTGGACCAGGTCACCTCCGCCATCCAGCCTGATGTGGTGATCGAGGCGACCGGTGCGGGAGCCGTGGTCTTCGGCGCGATGGCGGGGACTGCGAAGTACGGGATCGTCTGCCTGACCGGCGTGTCACCCCAAGGACGGAAACTGTCGGTGGACGCGGGGACCATCAACCGCGAACTGGTGCTGGAGAACGATGTGGTGGTGGGGTCGGTCAACGCCAACCTGCGCCACTACCGCCACGCCGCCGACGCGCTGGCGCAAGCGGAACGATCCTGGCTGGAACGGTTGATCACCAGGCGGGTGCCGCTGGAGCGCGCGGGAGAGGCGTTCACCGCGCAGGAGGGCGACATCAAGGTCGTGATCGAACTGGCCTGACCGGCCGGCACCCGGGGCCGCGCCGAGGGTGTGTGCCGCGTTTTCAGGACAGCGCATCCTCAGCAGGCTCTGCACCGTTGTGCCGCGTGTGACGGCCCCGATCGAGAAGAGAGAACCGTGAGCAGCCCGGTCGGTCTTTCGGAGGCATGCCGTGATGCCCTCCACCACGTGAAGGAAACGCGGGAGGTCAACACCGTGATCCTCCGCTACGGGGACGCTCCGGGCGTCCTGGTGCCGGAGGTGGAGGCGAACCTGACGCATGACGAGCTGATCCAGGCGCTGCCCGCGGACGCGCCGCGTCTGGTGGTCCACGAGCTGTCCTTCGCCACCCACGAAGGCGCACGCCGCCACGAGCGGCTGCTGATCTGGTGGATGCCTCCTGCCGCCGGCGGACAGGAAGCGACGTACGCGGCCGGCTATGCCGCCTTGGAGGAGTTCCTCTCCGACGTGCACGTCCGCCTCAGGGCCACGGGGACGGACCAGCTGGACTACCAGCGGCTCGTCGCCCTGGCCGGCTGACACCTGGCCCTCGGCTGCCGACGGCCCGCGGGGCGGTGTGCGCGGGACGGCAGGCGGCCGCCACGCGGTGGGGTCCGCGCGGCGGCCGCCTGCCGTCCCGGCTGCCCGGGGAGGGCGAGTGGAAGAGGGGGGTCAGACCTGACCGCGCCATCCTCCGGTGGCGGCGCCCCGGTCCTCGATGAAGTGCTTGAACCGCTTCAGGTCTCCCTTGACCTGCCGGTCGACGAACCCGAGCTTGTCACCGATGCTCTCGGCCATTCCCTCGGGGTCGTAGTCCATCATGAGCGTGACCTGCGTGTGGGAGGGGTCGATGGGCTGGAAGGTGACCAGGCCGGACTGCTCGCTCTCACCTCCCACCGTCACCCAGGCGACCTTGGTGTCGGGGACCTGCTCGGTGATCTCCGCATCGAACTCGCGCTCGATACCGCCGATCTTCGTCACCCAGTGCGTGAGCGTGTCCGTGCGCTGCTCGATACGCTCCACACCGTCCATGAACTGCGGGAACGACTCGAACTGCGTCCACTGGTCATACGCCGTACGCACCGGCACGTTGACCTCGATCGACTCCTTGACCTGCGACACGACTTCTCTCCCTTGCGTTCGGGTGGTGACGCGGGAGCCGGCGGTCTCGGGCCCGCCCGGCTACCGCGGGGGCATCGAGATCCGTGCCCTCTCACCGCGCGTCTGCCCCGGCACCCGGTCGGCAACGCCCCGAACGGGTCCACTTCCCCGGCCAGGCAGACCCCGTACTCGCGGCACCGGAGCGCCCCTCCAGGCCGGCGCCGCGGGAGGGCGCGTGGGGCCCACCGGCCGGTCGGCCGGCCCCGCCCGCTAACCACGGTCCGGCCGGGGGCGGCGCAGGGCCTTGATGATCCAGGGCTGGAAGGGGAGGTGTCCGGGGACCACCTGCCAGTCGTTGACGGTCCAGACCAGGCGCCAGTAGCGCTCCACGAGCGGGTCGTACCCGTCCTCGAACTGCCGCGCCATCCACTCTCGTAGCTCGGGGCCGACCGGGCGGCCGAGCACGGCGGCGAAGCGGGCCACGACGCTGTCGACGACCGCGACGGCCTCGTCCCCCTCCGGATCGGTGCCTGCCTCCCTGGCGGAGGCAACCGCCTCCCTGGCGAAGCACACGAGCTCCGCCGCCGTCTCGGGAGCGGTGTCCGGCAGGGCGTCCTCGTCGGCCGGGGGAAGCGCCGCGTGCGCCATGCGCGCGCGGAAGCCGTCGTCGGCCATGAGTTCGGCGATCTCCAGCCAGGCAGCGAGCTGCGCGTCGGACGGGTCGTCGGGGAGGTCGGGGACGGCCGTGCGCAGGGCGGCGGCCGCGCTGCGGGCTGAGGGTGTGTCGGCGGTGAGGCCGGCGATGAAGTCCGCCACCAGGCGTCGTCGTTCATCGGACGTGAGGCGGGTGAGCTGGTGCACGAGAGACATCTCCTCGGGGCTGGAGCCGCGTCGGGCGAGGTAACGCAGGATGCTCCCGCGCAGGCGCAGGGCGCGGATCTGGACCTCGGTGGCGGCGGCATGCGCGGCGGCGACCTCGGCGACGCTGAGGGCGCCGCCGAGGATGCGGCGGATGGTGGCGAGATCGACGTCCAGCTCTCGCAGCACGCAGATGGTCTGGAGCCGTTCGAGGGCCGCGTTGTCGTAGCTGCGGTAGCCGGCCGGGGTGCGATGGGTCGGCGGCAGCAGTCCGATGTCCGAGTAGAACCGGATCGTTCGTACCGGCACACCGGTACGGGTCGACAGGCTGCCGATCGAGTGCAGGGACGTCGTGCCGTTCATGGCCCTCAGTCTCCGGTCTCCAGTGACTGGAGAGTCAAGCCGTGTACGCACCGCGCGGTGCCCCCGCCCACGTTGCAGTGAGTCCTGCGGTCAGCGGGACCAGCACACTCACGGGACTTACGGGCGCGGGTGCTGCCCGCCCTCCTGGGTGCGAGCACGCTCCTGGGGGGTCTGCCAGGAGTCCTCGCGGCGCTGCACCGCGGGGTTCTGCTCGGCCGGCCGAGCCGGGGCGCGGCGCCTGCGTCGACTGCCGTACCAGAAGGCTCCGATCAGGAGGACCACAAGGAGCACTCCGACGAGCATGAGGAGGAGCGAGGCCTGGGCTTCGGCCGCGAGGGTTTCCATGGGTGTCATGAGCGGCGCCTACCCGCGATCCGACGGCCTACCGGACGCCATACGGGTCGATGTCCGCGCCGCCGCCCAACCGATCTGGACCGGGCCTTGGAGTTCTACACGGAACGGCTCGGACTGGAGAAGCGTGTCGACTACCCGGGGCCGGACGGGCGCTTCCTGACGGTCGCGCCGAGCGATTCCGCGGTCGAGATCATCCTGTGGCCCGGTCACCCGGGTCAGGGGCCGACGGTCGACGGCGGCCCGGGCATGGTCGGGCCGGTCTTCCTTGAGTCCGACGACCTGACGCAGGAGTTCAAGGTTCTCCGGGACCGAGGCGTCACCTTCGAGGAGCCCGAGCCCATCCACTATCCGTTCGGCGTTCGTCGCCGGCCGATGCGTCGCCTCTGGTCGCCGTGGGCGGCCGTCAGTACGAGTGGTCGACCGTGACGTCGGCCGACAGCCGCAGCGCCGCTTCGGCCGGCGCCCCGCGCCGTCCCAGCAGGGTGAGGGTGAGGGCGTCGATCACGGTGAGGTGGGCCAGCCTGCTGGCGACGGTTTCGAGTCCGAACACCAGGTCCTGGCCGCCCGCGACCAGCGTGCAGTCGCTGGACTCGCTCAGCGGTGAGCGGGCGTAGCTCGTCAGGGCGACGACCCGGGCCCCGGCCCGCCGCGCGCCCCGGGCGGCGTCCACCGTGCTGCGCGTGGCGCCCGTATGGCTGATGGCCAGGCAGACTCCGTCGGACGTCAGCTGCGAGGCGGCCAGTTGGGCGGTCAGCGGGTCGGCCGGCGCGTCGACCGCGCAGCCCAGTGCGCGCAGCCGGTAGGCGGTGTCCAGCGCGACCGCGCCGGAGAGTCCCGCGCCGACCACGAGCACGCGGGTGGCCGCGTCGATCAGTCCGGCCGCCGTGCTCAGCCGCTCCGGGGTCACCGTCGTCGCCACCCCGTCCAGCGCCTCCCGAGCGGCGCGGACCGTGTCGGCCAGGGCGCGGGCGGCCGGGTCCCGGTCCCGCGAGGGGGCCTGGGCGGGTGCCTGCCGGGCGGCGGCGATCTTCAGCTCCTGGTACCCGCGGAACCCCAGCCGCTGGCAGGCCCGTACGACGGAGGACGGCGCGGTGCCGGCCAGGGCCGCGACATCGCTGACGCTGAGGTGCACCAACTCCGCACCCTTGTCGAGAACGACTTGTGCCACGCGTACCTCGGTGTCACGCAGCTCGGACAGGTGCGCCCGGATGTGAGCGGCGAGCCCGCCCCGCGCCACGGATCCGATTTCCATGGAGTTACCCTACCAGGGAAATTCATTCCACAGTCAGTCGTGGGGAGCGAACGTGCCCGCACACCTGCCGTCCATGACGGGCCCGGCCGCGGTGCCGGCCGTCGTCCTCGCGTCGGCGCCGTGGTGTCGATCGACACGGGACGGGTGTCCGCGGGTGTTTTGCTCCCGGTGTCTGCCTCGGTCTCGTCGCCACCCGACTCCTGTATCTGGGCCGCACACCGGCTCGTCGCCGGCCGGATCCCGTCCCGCGCAGCGGTGGGCGTCGCCTTCGGCTTCGGGCGGACGGCTGGTCTCCACGACTCCCGGCTACGGCCCCACAATGCGCGGTGGCGCGTGACACGGGTGCGGGGGGGTCGACTTCCGCGCTGGGGATGCCCAGTGTGGTGGCCGTCGATGAGTGGGGGGTGCCGGGCTCCGGTCGGGGGGTGCCGGGAGTTGACGGCGCTTCAGCTGTTCGCGGAAGTCGACGCCGCCGTCGGCGAGCGCGGCCGCCGATCGGACCGCGCGCCGGAAGGTCTGGCAGAGGACCCGGCCCCCACCAGTCCCCGCTGGCCGCCTTTCCGATCTCGCATTCCGTAGCGCGCGTGGCCGAGCCGAGCCGAAGTGTGCCGTCTGAAACCTCGGCTTGGTCCACCGCGTGCAGGACAAAACCACGGTCCTCGTCGCTGCGGTCGCCACGTTGGCGGTGAGCATCGCGCCGTCGAGCGCCACCGACATCGGTACGGCGCAGTTGTCGCGGACGCTGTATCTGACCGATTCGCCGTCGGCCGGCGCGTCCGCCCCCATGAGCCGGAGCATCTATCTGGCCGCAGGCTGGTACGACTGGTCCTCGTTCGTGGGCGGCGAGGCCCCAGACGGTCGCGAGCAGGCACATCTACCTGGCCGCAGGATGGTATTCCTGGAACTGCGCCATCCACTCCCCCGTGAACGGCCGGTACCAGGACACCTGCTCGCTCGACCACGGAGCCGGGCCCGCGTTCCTCGTTTCCGACCAGTTCAAGCTCTACGTCAGCGGCAGCTACACGGTCTACAGCCTTCTGTACGGCCCGTTCCCGGCCTAGCCCTGGCTCTTCGAACGAAGGCCCGCCCGTACCGGCGGGCCGCTTCGGCTGTTCGGGCCGGTGACACCGGGAACCTCACGCGGTTTCTCGCAGCTGAGCCGGGTGTGGGGCGAGCCGGCCTGCCCCTGCCCTGACTCAGCCCGTGGCGCTTCCCGCGTCAGGGGAAGGGAGCTGCGCTCTCCATCACGCCGAACCAGGCGATCACGAGAGGTCAGGGCACATCCTGTCACCGAGGACTCGGATGAGGCCGGTCACCGTCCTCGTGCCGTGAGCCACAGCCGGCCTGCCCTGCGCGGCCGGTCAAATCCAATGGACCGGAGCGGATGTCTGCGTCCAGTGCCAGTTGACAGGGCCCCACTCCTTCTTCAAGGCGGTGCGCTGGCGGGTGTACGCGCGAAGTGCGTCCTCGACCGCGGCCGCCAGGGTGGCGAGGTCGTCGGGCGCGGGGATGCGCAGGATGAGGTGTTGCTTCGTGTGGACAAGCAGCAGGTCGCCGTTGGGGGCGCAGGTTCCGAGGACGAAGTGGGTCAGCGGCTTGAAGGTCTTGTTCTCGGTGTCCAGCTTGGCACGGAGCACTCCCCCCTTGTTCCAGGCGTAGAGGCCGTAGCGGTTGAGGTGGAAGGCGTGGCCCCGGTTCGCGTCGGCGGCCAGGTTGAAGCAGTGGCCGGTGAAGGGGGAGTCGCGCCACTCGTGCAGGCCGTGGAGACGTCCGGTCATCTCGCCCTGTTCGTTGACGAGGGCGAAGACGAAGGGCTGGCCCCGGCTGCCCCCGCGGAACGTCTTGGCGTGGAACGGGACGACGAAGAGGCTGTCGGAAAGCGGTACCGGTCGGCCGAGGCGGGAGTCGTGCCAGTTCGAAAGGCGGTCCTCCCCCGCCACCAGTTCGGTGAGCGCGGGACGAGGCCGGTTGGTCATGCCGACAGGGGCGCCTTGATGGGTGGCGTGGGCGCGCAGGTCGATCTCGCTTTGATGGGCCGGTTCGGGGTCCAGAGAGGCCAGTATGTTGATCACCGGCTTGGCATCGGCGGTCAGCGCGCCGTCGGCGACGCCGATGAGGTTGGTCAGGACGTTGCCGTACCTCCACACGCCGTACTCGGCGACGGTGCACAGGAGGCGACCCGAGGGCGTGACACTGACGGAGCAGGCGAAGGGGTCGCCCTCGGCCGGCGTGAACTGCTTGAAAGGGCGCCCGTCCTTCGAGTCGTAGAGGGCCAAAACCCGGCTCAGATCGGGTGCGACGAGAGTGGTGTTGTTCGGCTTCGCGCTGATGGCGAGCATGCCGTCGGGCAGGACGCACAGGCTGATGTCGCCGCCGTCGGCAACGGCCGAATCCCCTCCATCCGCACCGCCGGTACGGAACAGTGCGGTGTCCAGGACCTCGGCATCCGAGGAGTACCGGGTGATGACCCGGTATCCGAAGTTTGCCTTTCGGGGGTCCCGTTCGTCGTCGGTGACTCCGTAGGTGTGGCGGTACACGCCGTACAGCGCGTACACCTCGCCGTTCGGGGCGCCGGCGACATCGAAGAAGTGCACACCCCAGCCCTTGGAGTAGAGCGGGGTCAAGTCGAGCTGGTGGTGGTCCACCAGCGTGCCGGGGAGGGCCAGCGGAAGAGTCTGGATCATGCATGTCATCCTGGCTCATGTCACTGACACCAGGCAGGGTGATGAGGCCGACGGGGCGGAACACTCGGCGCCGTCGGCGCGCGATTCGCCGGGCCAGAAGCACCGAAAGGACGGCGACATCGCCGAGGGCGATGCCAGAGGCGGTGCGGAACCGCTGAGTGCAAAGAGGTGATCAGCTCCACCTCCTCATCGCTTGGAGGGAACCGATGCCATGTCGGGGACGGCATGCTCGCACCCCGCCTTGGCTTCGGTGACCTCAATCGGCTTCTGACAGGATTTCAACTTCCGAAGAGGCGATGAAGACATGCACCTGCCCACGAGAACGTCGCGCCGCTCTCCAGCGCCCGCCCAGCTCAACGCCCCGCACGCCGGTGAACATGGCCCTTCCACCTCACATGGGGCCGACCCGCTGTCCATGGAGGCTGTCGATCTTCGGCGGCGGACGCCGGTACTTGGTGTTCGTGCCGTGTCTGCGCCGCCGACTGCCAGGCGGCCCGGACGGGTCGTGGGTTGGCATATGGGGGCAGCCTGCTCCGTGCAGCCAGCGGTCCCTCCATACCGGGTCAGCTGAACGGAACGTAGCTCTGACCATTGAGGAACAGGTACCCCTGGGCTCCGATCCCCCACCGGTACATCTGCGCCGATCCCCCCTCGGTGTAGGTCGTGAGCTGGTTCCCGTCGACCGTGAAACGGCCAGTGATGCTCGCGTTGCCGATGTCCATCCTGTACGAGCCGTCCGGGTAGAAGCTGTACACCGAAGACTTGAAGCCATCGGAACTGCCGCCGCTCCAACTTCCGATCAATGCGGCCGGGACGTCGGAGATCTGCTTCTGGTCGACGGAGGCGCCGCCGCCCGAGGCGCCGGGCCCGTTGTCACCGCCCGGTGTGCCACCCGTACCGCCGCCGCCCCTACTACAGGCGCCAAGGGCGAGCAGTGCGCAGAGCACCACCGCGGGTATTGCCGCTGTGCGTCGGGGCTTCCTCATGGCGCCTCCAAGCGCTGCGGTAAGCGTTCAACCCACCGTCGATCCAGCTGGAACCGAGCGCAAGGAGACGACAGAAAATAGCGCATAACGACCGCATCTGATCGTCTGAGCGCGGACTTGAGAGGGCGGCAGGTGATCGACACAACGACCGTCCTGGTGGTCGTCGACCAGCCGGCCCCATTCGGAGCTGCGCCGCTGGTCGCGTGGGAGGTGGGCTGCTCCGCCGCCTTGGCCGGCGATCCAGGTGTGCTGCGATTGAGCTGCTGCGGCAACATCGGCACCCCCGCGGTGTAAGGCTTGCCCCGGTCGCCCTCACGGTCTCGCTCTTGTCGTCACCTTGCCCGTCCACTCAGTGGCTGTGGGCCATGGCGGTCATCGTCCCCGCCTGTTTGGGGGATCCGCAGGCCACCTCGGTCCTCACCCACCGGGGTGGAGCTCTTGCGCTGGTCGGTGGTGGCCTGGCGGTTGCGGTCACCGGCCACCCTGCCCACAACGCGCCACCCGCCGCCGTCGGGACGTTCCCGAGTTTCTTGATGTCGACATGGATCAGCCCGCCCGGCTTTGATCGCTCATAGCGGCGGACGGCCCGGCCGGTGGGCCGGTCGGCCGGTCCAGCCAGGCCAGGCCAGGCCAGGCCAGGCCAGGCCAGGCCGCACCGCATACCGGCCTCGATGGAGGCCGAGGTCTGCCGGGTGCCGGGCCGTCACCTCCGTCAAGGCGGTCGAGCGGGCGGTGCTCCGGGCCGCTGCGAGCGGCTCCCGGGCCGACGCCGTCACGGCCTTCGCCCTGCACCCGCTGGTGGGCTCCGTCAGCGTGACGCGCCGGCTGCTCGACGGATATGCGGCCGTGCACCCGGGCCTGGCCCATCTGCGCTGACCCCGGACGGGGGCCCGGTCCCGCAGCCCCGTCCCTACGGCCGCGGCGATGCGGGCACGTACTGGTGGGATTTCCTCCAACGGGCCGACGAACCCGTTGCCCGATGCCGTCGCCGTGCACTACTCCTGTTCGGATGGACGAGACCGAGTTACAGCCCTCAGGCATACGCAGCGTCGACGCCTTCATGGCGGCCCTGCGGGCGCTCAAGGCCCGTTCCGGCCTGACCCTGCGGCAGTTGGAGAGCCGGGCGATGGCCCAGGGTGACGTACTGCCCCGCAGCACCGTCGCCGACCTGCTGCGCAGACGCACCCTGCCCCGCCGCGAGACGGTCGCCGCCTTCGTCCGCGCATGCGGGGAGGAGGCTGGATCGACGGAGTGGTTGCAGGCCTGGGAGCGCCTGGCGAGAGCGGACCCCGCCGCGGACGCCGGAGGTGACGGCGGCCGGGACCCCGGCGACGGAGGCGGCGCCGAGCAGCAGGTACGGCCTTCGGGAGCCGGGATCCCGGGAAGAGCCGTGCTGCTGGTGGTGGTGGCCGCCGTGGCCCTGACCGGAGCCGTCGCGGCGGGCGTTCTGCTGAACCGGGATCAGGCGACCCTGCGCCCGCCCACGACGGGTGCGACCGCGAGCCGGCCTCCCGGTCTCCTCTCCGTACCCTCCGCCGGGAGCTGGGCCCGCATCCGCCCTGCCCGGACTCCGGAGCTGTGCCTCACGGCGGGCAAGGAGCGCTCCGGGCGGTACGGATCCGAGGTCGCGGTCCAGCGCCCCTGCGCGGAGCCCGGCCCGCGCACGTTCCTGCAGCCCGTCGGAGACGACCTGGCCGCCATCAAGTGGGAGCATCCCACGAGCAAGGCAATGGGCTGTCTGACCGTCCTCGACAGCGGTCCGGCCAAGGGGTTGGTGGAGCCGCAGGACGACTGCGGTGCCGGCAGGGACGCACAGCTCTTCAGGATCGAACGTTTCGGCACGACGGCGGAGGGCTACCGGCTGAGGAGCGCCCGCACCGCAAACTGCCTGGGCGTCCTCGACGGTGAGACGGTCGCCGGAGCCGAGGTCGTCCCCCAGCCGTGCGGCGATCTGCCCGGCCAGCGCTTCCTGGTGGACCTCCTGCCAGTGACGTCGTGACACCGCCCGCTCCACGCGGGCCCGCCGGGCAGGCGGCCCGCCGCCCCGGGCAGGGCAGCGGGCCGCCGGCGTGGGTCAACGGGCCACCGGGGTGACGTAACCGCTGATCTTCTGGGTGCCGTTGACCTGGGTGCCCACCTTGTAGGACTTCCAGGTGTGGGAGCTCACACTGCCAGGGACGCCCTGGTTGCCGCCCACCACGGTGATCTTCTGGCCGGAGATGGCCACCACGATGGCCACGTGGTCGTTTCCGTAGCCGTCGGGGCCCAGGTTGTAAAGGATCGCGTCGCCGACCTTCGGAGTACCGTGCAGGGAACCGTACTTGGTGAAGCTGGAGGCGAGGTTGTCGAGCTGGTTCATCCTGCCGCCCACGCCGTTCTTCCACCACACCCAGCCGACGAAGTCGGCGCACCAGGCGTGCGCTTCGGTGTGGTGGGGGCCGCAGCTGCCCGTCTGCTTGGTGCCCCGGCCCCAGTAGCTTCCCTTGTTGTTGAGGCCGCAGGGGCCGGCGCCTATCTGCCCCTTGGCGGTGGCGGCGATGTTCGCCCCCAGTGAGGCGGCCTGGGCGTTGCCGACGCCCGTGACGGATAACGCGGTTCCGGCGAGCAGGGTGACTGCGGCGCCCCTGACCGCGAGGGAAGTGAGCTTGCGCATGGCTGACTCCATGGTCGAGAGCCGTGGTTCGCACGGCAGTTCGCTGGGATGGCAGAACTCTCGACGGGGTGGCGCGGCTCAGCCAAGCGAAACGCTGTCCGGGACTGTCCGGCCCTGTCCGGGCCGCTGTCCGTGCAGCTCAGCAGGGGTGCACCGGACATGCGTCGGCAGTGCGTGGGCCTGCCGCCGGCGTCCTGGCGGTGGGCGCGGCGGAGCGCACCGCCGGCCGTCGGGGCCGGGGCTCGCACGGGTTGACGCCGAACTGCCAGTCGTCCAGCACGGGTTGAGCGCGTCGGCGCAGGGCCGAAGACGGGATCCAACGCGGCAGCCGGAATCCCGCCGGGGCGTGCTCGGCGTCGCTCGCAGGCGCCGTCCGGCGGGTGCGTGGGCGTGCACCGGCGTCACCCCCGGGGGGTGACGCTGGCTCGGTCGGACGTCAGGGCGGGCTGATCCGGCATGATCCGGAAGGCACCGCCTAGACGACCGGCGTATACACCGCTGCCGCGCCCGCTTAAGAGGAGTGGATTCAGCGTCCATCGCTGCAGCAGCCCGATGGCGACCGAATGAGACAACGACTGCTTAGCCGACTGCCGAAGTCGGCCCCTGGCCGAACCTGGGAACGCCCTCCACCGTCACATTCAGGCGCAGCCGTTTGAGCTGCGGGCGAGCCACGGTGCCGGTGATCGCGCCGATCACGGCTTCGGTGGTGTCCCTGCGGCGGATCTCGTACCAGCCGCGCATGCCGGGCAGGTAGCGCTGGTTCGGGCCCTTGACGACGATGCCCTCGACTCCGGACACGTCCGTCCAGTCCTCCAGCCACTCCCGGGCTTTTGCAGGATCCATGGTCATGGGGCACAGCGTCCACGGTGCAGTCAGCTCGTGGACGTCGAAGACGTCTTCCAGGATCCGCCGCGCTCGGCGTAGGGCCGGGCAAGCAGCTCCACGCCGTCGCACTGCAGGACGTCGAACACGACGAAGAACGCCGGCAACACCGAGGCAAGCCCGCGTGCGCTCCTGCCGCGGGCAGCAACCCGGCGCTGCAACTCCTCGAAACTCAGGTGTCCGGTCTGCGGATCCCACACGAGGAACTCGCCGTCGAGGACCAAGCCGCCCAGCTGCCCGACGGCGGCGCCACCAGGTCAGGGAACCGGTCCTGGATCAGGGCTCCGCGCCGACTCTGGAGCAGGACCCGCCCACCCGGGCCAGCCGACGTGAAGATGAGCGCCCGGAACCCGTTGAACTTCCGCTCAAACCCAACAGACCCCGAGCACGCCCGGGGCGGGCACCGACTCTGCGGCCTGCGCCAGCATCGGCTCGACCGGCGGCCTGAACACCACCTCGCCACGCCTCCTCGCCTCGGCCGGGCCGCGGCCTGACGGGCGACCCGGACATGTACGACACAGGCCCATGACCTGGGGTGATGGTGGGTGAGGCACTAGCTCAGAAATCGACATGCAATAGGAGGGTTCAACCGAACCGAGGAGCGCACCATGACCTCCCCCGTCCCCGCCGACAGACCGCAGCCCGTCACCTGGGCTCCCAGCCAGACCGGCCCCTGCGCCCGATGCCACCAGGACAACTGCCCCAGCCCCGGCAACATCGACGACATCGTCATCACACCCCGACCACCCCCTCCGGCCCCGTCCTCAACTAAACCGGCCACAGCCCGGGCCGGAGCCGCACAACCTAAACGACGAAGCCACACCAGACGGGGACGGTCGCGCACAGTCGCGACCGTCCCCCCAGCGCGCCAAACCGCTGAAGCTCCAGCCGGTGGAAATCCGCGACAACTGCTGGACCGTATCGCCGAGGGCCGAGTGGGAAGGTTGGCTCGATGACCTCGATGACACCGAGCAGCCCGAGGACCTACACCGGGCCGCAGGCGAATTGCGGTTCCGCCCTGGTGATCACGGTGGGACTCTCGCACGCACGCAGCGCGGTCAGCCGAGCCAGACGATGTCGATAACGTACAGGCGGCCGCTGGGCCGGTTGATGAAGTAGACGGTTGTCAGCTGCCCGACAGAGGCGGACCGGATGTCCTCGCCTTCGGGGTCACGGCTGTCGAACGCCGGAAACGACCACGGGTCGCGGGAGGCAAGGTCCAGGACATCGCGGACCATCTCCACCGCATGCTCAGGAAGCCCGGTAAGCACTTTCGCGGCCTGCGGGGAGAGCCGGGCCGGCCACGCGCTCACGGGCGTGCGCCCAGAACGTCTTCCAGGCCGATGCCGTCGGAGTCGTCCAGCCCGGAGGCGATGAAGGCATCGACCGCCGAGGCGGCTGCCAGGCGCGCCTTCCAGGCGCGGACGACCTGGTGGAGGGGAGTGAGGCTGTAGCTGTGCCGGGCGTCTTCCAGTGCCTGTGTCCAGTCCCGCTCGAACGCCGGCACCCACTGCGGGGCCCGGGGGTCTTCCCGGACCCGGGCAAGGAGCTCCGCAGCCGCGGTGGGGGCGGGCGCCGGGGGTGGTGCGGGCGCGTGTTCGGGCTGCGCGCTCATGGGCTCCTCCAAGTGTGTTTCCCGACCACGGTACCGGGCCTGGGAGAGGCGCATGGGGGATCCTGGGGTGTCCCTCTTTGCTGCGGAGTTGGCAGCGGCGGAGACCAGGGCGCAGCGGGTCGGGGAATCAGGCTGCGGCAAGCTCGGGTGCGCTCTGGACCAGCTCACGCAACTGTTCTCGCCTGGGCGAGAAGCCCAAGCGGGCACGATCGACTGACATGCACGTCAGCTTTTGACGCGGACCAGCTTCATTGTCGCGACCTCGCTGAGGTTGACGGTCTTACCGTAGTCCGGGTCTGCCCCAGTGGCCTGGGCCTTGGCCTCGACGTCGCCTGCCTGGAAGGGCGTGCTCCCCGTGGGGGCCGCTCAAGGCGCTGCTGTGGTCTCGTGTCCGAGCGTTGAGCAAGGCCGCGGACCTGCGTCGCTCAGTCCCGGCGCCTGACCGGTTCCCCGAGCAGGTGCTCAGCTCTGCCTGGACGGCTGTGAGCAGCGAGGATCCCCAGACGGTCAGGGTCTGCTCCCAGGGATGCCCGAAGGTGCCCAGGCGCAGGTCATGAGTGAGGTGGAGGTAGTAGTCGCCGTTGGGGTAAGTGCCCGCGCGCACCGCCTCCGGGTCGCCGGCCTCCACCACCACCCGCGACCACAACCCGCAGCCGACGTCCGCCCGGCAGGACCAGACCCGCGCCCACCGCCACGCCGCGAGAAGCACCCGCAGCCCGCCTGCGGCCTGCCTGCGATCTCTCGCTTTCGTGTCAGTGGATGACCTGCACGTCGGCGAGCGAGCCCGCCCCTGGGCCCACTGACCGGCTGCCCGGGCAACGGCGCGTGCGGCACCCCACGGAAAATCTGCGCCAGGCTGCGCAGGCGCTTGCAATACCCCGGTGAAGGGGTGGCCGCCCGAGAGTGCCCTCGGGCGGCGCCTCGGTTGGGCTATCCGGCTGGCGGCCTTACGAAGCGCCACTGCTGGTTGAGAGCGGGTTGAGTGCCAGCTCCCAGGTTTGCCTGAACTACCTCGGCTGCGTGCTTCTGGCTGGCGTTCTTGACGTCCAGGACCATGCCGCTGTGGGACGCAACAATGGCGACACTGTTACCGATTTGGGGCACAACGCCGATTGAGCTGTTGACCAGCGGCCTCCTGCCCCTCGGCTGTACGAACGACCACACCTGATTACTGCCGCCCGAGCAGTTCGCCTGCACCACGGGGGCGCCGTGCTGACGGCTGCCCCAGGCGACGTCCAGGCACATGTTGGAGTGCCTGGCCTGGATCTTGAAACTTTGGCCGTCGCCTTGCGGCACAAGGCGCCACTGTTGGTTGTGTCCCCCTCCGCAGGTCGCTTGCAGGATCCGGGCAGCGTTGTCGTAGCTGGCCCAGGCCACGTCCAGGCACATGTCGGAGTGCCTGGCCCTGATCTGGAAAAAGCCTCGATCGACTGGAGTCGTCGGCGCCGCCGCTTCGGCCGTGCTCGGGCCGGGCAGGAGGCAGGCGGCCGCGAAACCGAAGCAGATCGCGGTTCGCGAGATCCTTCGCGCGGTGTGGGACATGGCGCTTTCACCTTCAGGTGGTTGGCGGCCGCCGCACCCGCCCTTCGTGGGGCGACGAACACTCAAGCGTGAACAGTTGAATGGAATGCGGTAAGCGCGCCCTGACCGGACTCGGATAGGGCCGTCTGCAGGGACCGGGTGTGGACCCGTTCTTGCTGTCGCCATGACCGCATGCACTTCTCAGGCTAGGCCGGGCTCTGGTCCACCGCGAACGGGCCGTCTCGCTCCCACTCCTTGACGTATCCGTAGACCGTGGTGTGGGGCGGGAAATCGTGCGGGAGGTAGCGCCAGGCAATACCGGTCCGGGCCACGTAGAGAACGGGCCTTGACCCCGGTTTGCAGAGCGTGAGGACATCGCCCTGCGGAGGGCTCACGAGGCAGGGGTGAGGCAGATCGCCCGGCGGCTCGGCCACCATCCCTCGATCGTTTTCCGGGAACTGCGCCGCGCGGCCACCCGCGGCGGCAGGCTCGATCGAGCATCGGGCTTACGTCGCGCAGTGGAAGGCCGAGCTGATGGCCCAACGTCCCAAGACGGCCAAGCTGGTCGGGAGCGACCCGCTCCGCGAGCACGTGCAAGCACGACTCGCCGGAGATGTCCCGCGTCCGGACACACGGGCAGGGCCTTCGCTGAGATCTGTAGGTCGCAGAGGCCCGGCAGAGCACGGGCGCCATCGGGTCCAGCGCGCGCCGAGTTGTTCAACGCGGCCTTCAAAAGGGAGACGCTCAAGGGTCGGAAGGCCTGGTCGAGCGAGCGCGAGGCGCGACTCGACGCCTTCCGCCGGCTGGCCCGGTACAACACCCGACGCCGGCACTCCCGCCTCGGTCAACGATCTCCGATCGCCTACGAAAACGCGCTGCCACCGACAACAACTACCCTGGCCGAAGCCGCATAGGCGTGTTCAATTGGGGTCAAGGCCCCCCAGACGCTTCACCCGGTCGGCGTAGTCCGCCTGGGGCGGCCACAGGCGCCAGGCACGCTCATCGAGGACGTGCCACGCCGCGGTGCGTCAATGCCGGCAGGACGGCCGGACGCGGAGCAGCTCAGTGCGCAGCACGGGTGTGCCGTCGACGGGTGCCGGGTCCTCCACGGTCGGCTCGATACCTCCGGCGGCGACTTTGTCGAGTGTCGTCAGGCCGTCGGCGCCGACCGTGCCGAACACCGTGTAGTTCGGTCGCAGCGCAGAGTCGCCGTACACGACGAAGAACTGTGAACCGTTCGTGTCCGGACCGGCGTTGGCCATCGCCAGCAGGCCGCGCCCGTAGAGACGGCGCGCGCCGGTCGGATCGGTCGGTGCCGGCGGCAGGTCCACCGGCAGCTCGTCCTTGTACTTGTACCCGGGGCCGCCCTCACCGGTACCGGTCGGGTCGCCACACTGCAGGACCTTCAGCGTCGGATACGCCGTCAGACGGTGGCACACCGTGCGGTCGTAGAACCCATGCCGTGCCAGGTGCAGGAAACTCTGGACCGTGCACGGCGCCTTGGCCCGGTCCAAGTGCAGCGTGAGCGGGCCCTGGCTGGTCGGAACAGCCATATCAACCGTGCCACGACTGGGGGTGCGCCGCGGGTCGGGCGGCAGCGGAACAGAGCGCGCCGGCGGCTCGTCTGGGGTCTGTGTGTACTGGCAAGGGCCGTGTGTGGTGCGCGGGGGAGCTCCGTCGGCAGCGGTGGCGACACTCCCCCCGGCCACGACTAACGCCACGGCCGCGAATGTGCTGATCAGTGCTCGGTTCATCTCGCACGCCCTCCCGATGATCGCCAGATCTTGGAGCGGTCGCAGTCTAGGGCGTGGTTTGGTCCGCGGGAATGGTTTACGGCAGGAGGGCGGCGCGGCCGACCCCGAGATCCTCGCCCGGCGGCGACGGCAGCCGAGTCGGTGCTGCTGCACTTCTGCAGCCCGCGCGACGCCGCCACCATCGCAGCCTTCCTGCGCACCCGGGTCAACCGGCCCGACAGCCGGTGTGGCTGGAGTCCTCCAGGCCCTCATCCGGTGGCGGGTCAACGGGATCACCGGCCTGTACGGCGTCCCGTACGACACCGAGACCGAGGGCGGCGTAACGAAGGACTTCCCTCTCGGGCGGTGGGTGCACCAGCAACGCAAAGCCCTGCGCACCGGGGAGCCCGAGGAGCGGCGCAAGGAGCTGCCGGACGCGCCCGCGCCCGGGACGCATGCACTGAGGGACTTCCGGGCTTCGTCGACCATGCGACCGGCCCGGCGAACCGGCCTCGCAGCGCCCACTGCCGCTCGGTGATCCACGTCACATCCGATTCCTGTCAGGAATCGGGTCGCTGTCCCGCTCAAGTCACCGAAGACAAGCGAACCGACAGGAGCGAGACATGAAGCACCGCATCGTCGTCCTTGGCGCCGGCTACGCCTGGGTTTACGTGGCCGGGACCCTGGCCCGTCGGCTGTCGCCGGCGGACGCCGAGATCACCGTCGTCAACGCCGAGCCGGACTTCGTTCAGCGGCTGCGCTTGCACCAGCTCGCGGCCGGCCAGGAGATCGAGGCTCCGAGGCTCGCCGACGTCTTCGCGCGCACAGGGGTACAGCTGCGCCTGGCCCGTGTCACGACCGTCGACCCCGAGCGCCGGGTCGTCGCAGTGGCCGACGCAGGCGGTGGCGGCGCGCTCGGCTACGACACGCTTCTCTACGCGCTCGGCAGCCACGGCGCCGGACACCGCGTCCCCGGCGCGGCCGAATACGACTTCGACGTCGCCACCCGGCCCTCCGCGCTGCGCCTGCGCGAGCGCCTGGACAGCCTGAGCAGGCGGGACGAAGGCGGAAACGTGCTGGTCGTCGGCGACGGGTTGACCGGCATCGAGACCGCCACCGAGATCGCCGAATCCCGGCCCGGCCTGTCGGTGACGCTGGTCGCCCGCGGCGAGCTGGGTGCCCCGCTCTCCGCCGGAGCCCGCAGCCACCTGCGCCGGGCTTGCGACCGCCTCGGCATCACCGTCCTGGAGCACACCGGCGTCACAGCCGTCGAAGCCACGCGCATACTGTGCGCCGACGGCACCGCCCTGGCGTCCGACGCGACCGTGTGGACGGCCGGGTTCGCGGTCAGTCCCATCGCCGCCGCGAGCGGGCTGGAGGTCGCCGACAACGGTCGGATCGTCGTCGACCGCACCATGCGGTCGGTCTCGCACCCGAACGTGTACGCCGCCGGCGACAGCGCCTACGCCATCGGCGACAACGGCCGGCCGTTGCCGATGTCCTGCGCCTCGGCCGGCTACACCGGCCGACAGGCCACGGACGCGATCGTGGGACGCCTGACCGGCCGCAAGACCGCCCACACCAAGCTGGAGTACGTCGGCAACCACATCAGCCTCGGGCGGCGGGACGGGATCCTGCAGATGGTCGACGACCAGGGTCAGGCGAAGCCCAAGTACATGGGCGGCCGGAAGGCCGCACGGATCAAGGCGGGCATCGTCAGGATGTCCCTGTGGGCCAGCGAGCATCCGACCTTCGGCCTCCCCAAGCGCAAGCACCGCCTGGCCGCTGCGCCGGACGCGTCTCCTGCCCAGAAGGCGAACGCGTAACCGCGTCCCCCGCCTACCTGGTCCATATGGTGATCCACCCGGGCCCCGGCCGCTCCGGCATCGGACCTGCGACTTCCGCTCCCCCGGCGATGAACTCCCTCCTCCCAAGGAGAAGCCATGTCCACTCATGCCGCGCCCGCAGCCGGCGCGTCGCCCTGGCCGACCGTGGCCAGAGCGGTCGCCTTGCTCACGGTGACCATCAGCCTGCTGCTCACCGCCTTTGCCTGGCCGTCGGTGCGCTCGTCGGTACATGGCGTGCCGATCGCCGTCGCCGGGCCCGCTGCCACCCTCAAGCGAATCACTCCCGTACTCGACCAACGGCTTCGCGACGGCTTCGAGATCACCGAGGCCGCCGACACCGCCGACACCGAACAGGTGGTCATCACCGCGTCCGCCGGGAGCACCGCCGTCGCCCAGGGCCTGAACGGCATCGCGACCGGCCTCAGCCAGACCGACGGATCCCGCACCGCTGTCGCCGCCCGCGACCTCATACCGCTGCCGGCCGATGACCGCCTGGCCATCGCGGCCACCTCCCTGACCATCATCGGTCTCGTGTCACTGCTCGGGTACGTCGGCTTCGGCCTCGGCGCCGCCACCCACCAACTGCTACCGCCCGGGGCCGGTGGCCAGCTGCTGCGCTTCACCGCCTTCTTCAAGGGCCGCGGCGCCACCCCCTCCGCCACCGTCCTGGCGATGTGGCTCACCCTGGGCCTGGCACTGTGCCTGGCCGGCAAGCTCCGCCACCGTCCCACCGCCACGGTCGCAGACCCCGCCGCGACGCCGGCCATGCCCGCGACGGTCCGGCCCCCACAGCACCTGCCGAGTGCCGGACGTGCCCGCACCACGGGAAACGGAGCGTCTTAGGGTGGCCCGCATGGACAGCGCTGCCACTGATCGCTTCGACGTCAGCCGGTTCGAGGCCGGCCGCAGCCGGCTGGCCTCGCTGGCGTACCGGCTGCTGGGCTCCGCCACCGACGCGGAAGACGCGGTCCAGGACGCGTTCTTGCACTGGCAAGCCGCGGACCGGCAGCGGATCAGGGAGCCGGAGGCGTGGCTGACCAAGGTCGTCACCAACCTGTGCCTGGACCGGCTCCGCTCGGCACAGGCCCGCCGTGAACGGACCGCCGGTGCCTGGCTGCCCGAACCACTTCTCGACGGCGACGTGTTGCTCGGCCCGGCCGACACCTTCGAGCAGCGTGAATCGGTCTCGCTGGCCGTACTGATGCTCATGGAGCGCCTGTCCCCCATGGAACGGGCCGTCTACGTTCTGCGCGAAGCATTTGCGTATGGCCACGCAGAGATCGCCGAGATCCTCGACATCACCGAGTCCGCGAGCCAGCAGCACCTCCACCGGGCCCGGCACCGCGTCACCTCCGCGCGCCGCGGCGGCGGCGATGTCGACCCGGCATCCGCCCGCCGGATCGTCGAGGAATTCCTCGCCGCCGCCTCCTCGGGCCGCACCGAACAGCTGGTGGCGCTGCTCACCGACGACGCGACTGCGTTCTCCGACGGCGCGGGCGGCCTGGCCGAGAAGCTGCTGCGGTACGACACTCCGCGGCGCATCGCCGCGGTCGTACGGGCCGGCTTCAAACCCACCCCCGCGAAGCGGCGACTGGCCGGCGGCACGCCGGCCGTCCACTACGCGTCCGTCAACGGCGCCCCCGCCATTCTCTTCGTGCTCGGCGACCAGGTCATCGGCGCCGTGACGTTCGATGTCGCAGGCGGCAAGATCGCGACCGTGCGTGGCATCGCCGCTCCCACCCGCCTCGTCCGCCTCACCAAGGCCTGGCGGCAGCAGGTCCCGGACACGCCGCTCATCGCCAAGTGGTGATACGACGACGACCGCGGCGGCCAGGCGCAGCGCCCGTGTTTCATAGGGGTCGCGCATGAGCGCTCCCTCCGTGCCCGCCCAGGCCGCGCCCGACGAACGCCGGTGGCGCTCCATCGACTCGTGGTTCGCCGACGAAGGCGGTTCCCGGGTGCAGGGTGATCCCCGTGGTTGTGTGGACGCTCATGGCCATCGCCTCCAGAGCCGCGCGGAAGGCGAGTGCGGTGGCCGCCGACGGCCTGGACCGCTCGATCACCCCCACTTCCCCCAGCATCGCCTACGGAGCCGTTCCGGGCGCCGTCAGCCGGCCCACCGACGCCCCGAACTCCCCGGCCGTCAAGGCGGCCAGTGCATCGGCGTCCGCATCGGTGGACCAGCCGGACAACTGGTCCTCCCCCTCGGCTCGTCGGCCGGAACCAGGTGCGGGTCATCGAGCCGGAACCGGGACGTGAGCCGCCCGGCCTCGACCCCTCCGTGCCGCCGGCCGGGGCAGAGAAGTCGGCATGCCGTCGGCGCCAGCGCGCCACCGCGGCCTCACCCATCCGAGCCATCCGTCACCTCCGCCGGCAGCACCCGTTCCCGGCCCGGGACAACCGGGTCTAGGGCGGCGAGCGGAGCGCGGCAGCGCGCACGAGCGACGCGCACCGCCCACCAGCCGAAGCAACTCCATAAACACAAGGCGCGGCCCGACCATCAGGCTGCGACGGCGACATGTCGAAGATCCCGATGAGCGAGGGCGGCTGGCAGGTACGGGCGTGGATGCCCTTCTCAGCCGACCCCTGGATCGCAGAGGGTGCTGCGGCCAACCCCTCCCTCTCCGCCCCCCCCCGCATGCACGCACTCCTCGGCCGCCCTCCGGACGGCCACCTCTCGCCCTTGCCCGGGAGGAGTACGGAATGTCCGTCCGGTGTGCCGTTGCCCGGCAATCGAAGGCCAGGAGTGATGATGTGCGGCGTGTGTCCGTCTTCGTCGGCTTTCGGACTGAGGCAGCCGGGCGAACCGGACATACGACCCGAAACCGTGACCGGAGTCGGGTGGTTGGTTCCATGGCGTCCTACGTGGCGTCCTCCGGAAAGGAAAGCTCGTGAAGTCGATCGTCCGCACCATCTCGGTCATCATGCTCGCCCTCGGCACCGCCGCATTCACCACCGGCGCCGCAGCCGCCGCGTCCACCTCGGACGACGCCCCCGTCGTCATTCAATGCAACAACCCGACGAATGTCTCCCTCGTCGATGCCTCCGGCGGAGATTCACTCGTCAGCCAGTTGATCGAGGTCCTCGGCGGTACGAACGACGGCAACAATGCTTCCGCGGTCGATACGGGTTCTGGGGGCACCGCCCTCGGAGGCGACGCCGCCCAGTCGGCGAGCCACAACCGCTGCGGCGAGAGCTCGGACGTCGATGCAAGCACGCGCATCGACAACAGCCAGCGCATCGACAACAGCCGCAGCCTCTCGCTCGACAACAGCCCCAGCCTGCTCTGAACCGCTCCGAACACGGCCGCTGTCCGTCATACGCAACCCTTGCCAAGGCCGGTGACGGCAGCGGCCGCTCCCCCGTAGTCAGTTGGTTGGTTCCATGGCGTCGAACGCGGCGTCCTCCGGAAAGGAAGCTCGTGAAGTCGATCGTCCGTACGATCTCGGTCATCATGCTCGCCCTCGGCACCGCCGCATTCACCACCGGCGCCGCAGCCGCCGCGTCCACCTCGGACGACGCCCCCGTCGTCATTCAATGCAACAACCCCACGAGCGTCTCCCTCGTCGATGCCTCCGGCGGAAACTCTCTGGTGAGGCAGTTGGTCGGCGTCCTCGCCGGCACGAACGGAGGCAACAACGCTTCCGGAGTCATCACAGGTCAGGGAGGCGTCGCCGCCGCCGGCGACGCCGCGCAGTCGGCCGACAACAACCGCTGCGGCTCAAGCTCCGACCTCGACACGAGTACGCGCATCGACAACAGTCAGCGCGTCGACAACAGGCGCATCGTCGATATCGAAAACAGCCCCAGCCTGCTCTGAACTGCCTCAAGCGCGCCCATCGTCCCCTCCAACTCCCGCAGTCCTCTCCTTCCAGGTTGCCTCCGCCCGTCTCCTCGCATTCAGGGCCACGGCCTCCCCTCTGGTCGCGGTCTCACGTGCTCCGCAAGCGTCCCGTGCTCCGCAACGCCCGGCACCATCGGTGTCGTGCCCGAGAAACCAATCGGCCTCCGTGCGGCGCACGGGTCCGCCGGCCGTCACCCTGCCGTCGCAGCCAGTCCCCACCTGGGTCGTGGGCCGGCGCCTCAGTGCAGCCGTCTCCTGCTCGTCGACGGTGGCGGTGGCGCCGGCGGCTTCCATGGCTGCGAGGTGGCGGTCGATGAGGCGGGGGGCAGAAGGCGTCTCCCGCCAGGGACGGGAAAGTCCACGGAGAGGGCACCGCTTGGCGGCGCCCCGCGGCAGGGATCAGGTAGCGGGCAGCATGCGGGCCACGGCAAGCAGCCGCTGTGCAGTGCGCTCCCCTACCCCGAACCGCTCGGCGACCTCGGTGGTGGTCAGCTGTCCCTGGCGGAGCAGGGCGGTGATCTCCTCGACGCGCGGGTCGGGCACCGCCCGTCGGGTCTCTCGTACTGGCCGGGTCCAGACTGCCGTATGTCCGGGTGCTGTGGCAGAGCGGCCGTTCGGGGCCGGACCGGGACTCCTGCGGGTCAGTGGCCGTGCGGGGATGGGCGGACCGGCTGGGGTGTGCACCCGGGGGGAAGGCGGCCGGGCCGGGTGGCGCCCGGGGCGGGTCCTCCGGTCTGGTGCGCGGCGAGGTCAGCACCATGGGGCGACCGTCGCGTCCTTCCGCACCCCACGGGGGCCGCAGCCGGCCGGAGTCCTTGATGCGCACCAGGCGTTGCTCGGCGGGCCGGGTGGCGCTCGTCCCCAGCCGTAAACAACAAGAAGCTCGGACAGTGCCCCTTGTTTTAGCGGGTTGAGCCGAAGACCAGGGCGGCCAGGCGCGGAAGCCGACGACTCATCTCGCTGTCGTCGTCGAAGTCGAAATCCTCACCCATATCAACCGCCTGCTCGTTCTCTGGATTCGCCGTGTGGAAGCCACGCCAGGCTTCGTAGAAGGCGTCTGCATCGCCCGTAATTCGTTCGAACGCCCCGCTGGCCGCATAGTTCACGTCTTCGTAGAACAGGACCTCGTCGTGGACTCCGGCAGCCTGAACCACATCGGGATGTCCGGCGAGGCTGTCGGGGTCGGCGGCCGCCCGCTCGTACCACTGGCGCCCCAGGGCGATCACACCAGCGCGGAAGTCCATGAAGCTGTCGTCGGAGCACCCGCCCCCGATGAGGTACGCAGCCGCCCACACATCCCAGCGATACAGGGCGTCGTGCACCTCGTCGAAGCGTTCGGCATACTCCAAGATCTCTTGACGCGGTCTATCCGCGAGCTGGTTGACGAGAACCTCATCAAACGGCTCGCCCGTTGACGCCGCCCCAGCCCGCGCGGCTTCAATGACGTTCCAGAAGGTGTCGATGTCCATGACCGCGCACTCTGCCATGCCCCTACGACAACGGATCGTGCCTGCCCCCGCCGGTCACGGACCTCCGGCGATCGGGCAAAGCTCTGACCGAAGCAGGGGGCAGAAGGTCCGCGGCGACGGGCGGGTCCGTCCCGAGCTGCTCGAAGCTGCCTACGCCGAACCCCGCCTGCGCCAGCTGTTCCCCTGGACCGGCATGGGAGAGCTGCACTACATCCGCTGCACAGAGCAGTGATGGACATGGGACATTCCCTACATCCGGCCCGCGGCAGAAGGCGCCTACTGCTGCTCGTAGGCGGCGAAGGCGGCCGCGTGGTCGCCGCCGCGGGCGGCGAGCTCTCCGGGCGAGGACGTAGGCGCCGATCAGCGCCTGGGAGGTGCCCCGGCCGGAGGTGGGGCCCGTCGGCGCCGCCCGTCCCGCCGTCAGCCGGCACCTGGCTCGGCTGCCCATGTCGGGCCTCGTCACCGCGCGCAAGGAGGGCCGCAGGGTCATCTACGCGACCGACGTTCATCTCCAGCGGCTGGTCGCCGAAGCCCTCGACACCGCCGGCCGCCGGTAACCGTACGCCCGGGGCCGCGCCAAGGCCGTGATGACGGTCACAGGAGCTGGACCTCAACCCCGCTTGAGGAAGCAGGCTTTCGTGCAGCACGAAGGGGCCGCACCGCCGGCCCCGCCCCTGCACGTCATCGAGGAGCCTGTCATGTCCGACCCCCGCGTCATCCTGGTCACCGGAGCCACCGGCCGGCAGGGCGGTGCCACCGCCCGCGCCCTGCTCTCCCGCGGCTGGGACGTCCGCGCGCTCGTCCGCGACCCGGAGCAGCCCGCGGCCCGTGCCCTGCACGCGCACGGCGCGGTCCTGGTCCGCGGTGACCTCGACCACCCCGATTCGCTCGACGCGGCGGCGCGCGGCGCGTACGGCATCTTCAGCGTCCAGCCCATGCCGCAGCCCGGCCCGGGCGGCTACGAGGCCGAGGTCCGCCAGGGTAGGGCGGTCGCCGACGCGGCCGCCCGCGCCGGCGTCGCCCACTTCGTGTACTCCTCCGTCGACGGGGCCGGACGACCCGGCAAGGTCCCGCACTTCGCCAGCAAGGGCGAGATCGAGCGGTACATCGCGGAACTCGGCCTGCCCGCGACCGTCCTGCGCCCGACCTTCTTCCCCACCAACTTCCACGCCATGGGCCCGCAGTGGGTCGACGGCGAACTCGTCTTGTCCCTCGCGATCGCCCCGCGGACCACCCTGAAGTTCATCACTCCCGAGGATGTCGGCACGTTCGCCGCCGATGCCTTCGACGCCCCCGCCGAGCACCTCGGCCGCACCGTCGAGCTCGCCTCGGACGAGCTGACCGGCCCGCAGATGGCCGAGGTCTTCGCCCGAGCCGCCGGCCGCCCCGTCCGATTCCGCTCCCAGCCGGTCGAGGAGGTTCGGCAGTTCAGCGAGGAGATGGCCGCCATGTTCGAGTGGTTCGACTCCGTCGGCTTCCTCGCGGACGTGCAGGCGATGCGCGCCCGCCGCCCCCAGTTGGCCACCCTGAACGACTGGGCCCGCAAGGAGTGGAAGGTGCCGGCCCAGCACTGAAACCGTCTTTGATCTGACCGTTTGTTGGTCTCCCCCTGCTCGCCCAGGCCGACGCCGAGGGCGACTTGGAGTGGGTCGTCGCGGTGGACTCCACGATCGTCCGCGCACCTCGGCACGCCGCCGGGGCCCGCCAAAGGGCCCCAGCCGGCGAGCCGGCCGACCATGCCCTCCGACGCTCGTGCGGCGGACTGACCCCCAAGGTCCACCTCGCCGCCAACAGCCGTTGCAGGCCGCCGGCCTTCGTGCTCACCTCGGGCCAGGCCGATGACGCACCCGCGTTCGAGCAGGTCATGACCCCCTTAGGGTGCCACGGCGAATCGGCCGGCCCAGAGTCACGCCAGACGTGGTCCTGGCGGACAAGGCGCACTCGTCCCGGGCGATCCGCAGTCACCTGCAACGACGCGGAATCGGGCAGTGATCCCGCAGCCCGCCGACCAGGCCGCCAACGGCAAGCGACTCGGCCGGCTCGACGGCCGCCCGTCGGCCTTCGACCGCGAGGCCAACAAGCAGCGGAACACCCGGCGAACGCTGCATCAGCAAGCTCAGGCAGTGGCGCGGCCTCGCCACCCGCTACGACACGACCGCCACCGCCTACCTCGCCGCCATCTTCTTCTGGTCAGCGAGGCGGCCTGAAGGAAACGGCCTGGCCCTGCGTGGATCAGACGAGCTGGAGTTCCTCTAGCACCAGGTACGGGAGCACAGAACGAGGCGGTAACCGTCAGGGTCGGCGACCGTGACTCCGTGCTCATCCCAGTACGGGTTGTGGGCGGGAACCCGGCGTCCCCCGCCCGGCAGCAACCAGGCGATGGACCAGCGCCTCGTCCACGGGGGTACCCAGGTAGACCACGAACAGGTCGTCGACGGTCGGGGAGGGTTCCAGCGGCTGCTCGGGGTCGTGGGTCAGGTCGAAGTGCCATGACGCGCCGGGCGGGCCCACCATCAGCAGATCGTGCTCGCCCGGGATCCGTTCCGTGGTCCGCCACAGTACGTGGAGCCGAGGCCGTCCACGTAGAAGCGCTCTGCGGCGGTCAGATCCCGGGAGGGCCTGGCGACGCGGACGTGGGTCATGGAATCGATCAAGCCGAGCCCTCCAGGGCGGCGCGCCAGGTGGGGCTGTCGACGTAGTGGTTGTCGAAGCGTTCCGAGGATTCGGCGATCTCCTTGGGGTCAGCCTCGCCACGCACCACACGGCTCAGCAGGCGCAGGTAGTCGAACCGGCCCATGCCCGGTGTGAAGACGAACAGGACGTCCGCCTCGGCGCCTGGGGCCGCGGCGAAGGCGTGCGGGGTGTGCGGCGGTACCGCCAGGAAGTCCCCCGCGTTCAAGACGGTGACCTCCTCGCCCACCAGTACCCGCAGGGATCCGCTGATCACGAAGAACAGCTCCGTCGCCTTGGTGTGGAAGTGGGCCGGTGCGCCCACCGCCCCCTTGGCGAAAGTCGAGCGGTAGCTCGTGAAACCACCGCCGATGCCGTCCGACTCGCCGAGCAGGGTCATCACACTGCTCGGGTCGGAGCAGGTCTCGGCCTCCGCACAGCGGGTCAGCAGCACCTCGTCGGGCACCGACGTCATGGATGTGGTGGACGTTTCGTCAGTCATGATCAACAGCCTACGGTTGGCAATGGCCCGTAGACCATGCCATTGCGAGATCAAGGCCTTGGGCCACTTTTCCCCTGCCGCTGCGCGACCTGCGTACCGGCCCCGCCTTGGGGTACTGGCACCGTCCACCGGGCCGAAATACGGAGTAGGCCGGCGGCGCTTCGGGCCGCGGGCGGCGGCGCGGTGCTGCAGCGCCTCGAACGACAGCCGGCCCGCCTTGGCGTCCCACACGGGCAGCTCGCCATCGAGTGAACAGCAACGCCCGGTGGCCGTCGAACTTCTGCTCAGAAGGCGATACCGGACCGGAGCGCGGCCGGGCCCGGAACCGACTCCGCAGCCTGCGCCGACATCGGCTCAACCGGCGGTCGCAACACCATGGGGGCGCCTCCTCGCCCGCGCCCCTCTCCAGGGTCGGCCCGGCCGAGTGGAGCGGTCCGGCGGGACGGCGGCGTCATGCGCCGCCGGGTCCCTGCCCCGGCTCCAACGTGGCGAGCCCTGGTACGGGATCGGCGTCGACGCCCCGACCGGCGCCGCCAGCGCTACCCCCGGGCCCGCCGAGCGCTGAACACCGTCCACGAGGCGGGCGAACCTCCCGCAAGGGGGCTTGCCCAGCGCCGGCCGTCGCCAGACCGCGGGGCGGGACTGTGCCCGAAGTTGTTGCCTCACCGTCTGGGACGTGGCAGGCCCATGGCGGCGCCCGGAACGTCACCCGCCGGCCAGGGCGGTGAGGGTTTGCCGGCGGGGCAGGAGCCGGGAGGCCAGGGTGAAGAGACGATTGGCGACACCGGGGACGGTCGTGGGTCGGGTGCTCCGGTGCAGCGCGCGCAATGCGGCGGTGACGACCTGGTCGGGTGTCTGGACGAGAACGGCCGGGGCGTCGCGGTGGGGTTGGGACGCGGTGGCGGTCATGCCGGGGCAGACCGCCAGGACGCGGATGCCGGACGTGCGGTGGGCTGACCACAGCGCCTCGGTGAGGGTGGTGGTGAACGCCTTAGTGGCGCTGTAGACCGCCAGGTCCGGCTTGGGGGCGTACCCCAGGGTGGAGGACACGTTCAGCAGGGCGTCACCGTACCGGGCCTGGCAAAGGAAAGCGTGTGACAGGACGGTCAGCGCGTGGCAGTTCAGGCGCAGCATGTGCTCCGCCCGGTGCAGCGGGGTGGTGGTGAACGTGCCGGCGGCGGCGCTCGCGGCGTTGTTGACCAGGAGGTGGACACGGGTGTCGGCGATCAGATCGGCGGTGCGGCGAAGGCCCTGGTCGGTGGACAGGTCGACGGCGAGGTGGCCGTGTCCCGGACCGAGTCCGGCGGTGAGCGTGTGCAGCCGTTCGGCATCGCGGGCGACGGCGATCACACGGTAGCCGCCTTGGGCGAGGCGTCGGGCGAAGGCGCGGCCGATGCCGGCGCTGGCCCCGGTGACCAGCGCGGTGGGGCGTTCATCGGTGGGCGGGGCGGTCACGTTTTCGGCTCCGTTTCGTTCCGGGTGTCGCTGGATGGGGTTGTTGGGCGTGAGGTGTCATCGCGGGGTGGGACGGGTGGCGGGCTGGGCGCGGAAGGAGAGGGCCTCCAGCAGGCGCCTGTGCCGGGTCTTCTGCACGGCGGCGATGCGCCACCGGCCGTCGTTCTCGCGGACCAGCGTGTAGGTGGCGAGCTTGCCGGGGCGCCCGGGCTTGGCGCTGCGCTTGCGGACGTCGCCGCGCGTCACCACCACCGCGGTGTCGCGGCCGTAGAAACGCAGGTCCAGCTCGTCGAGGTCCAGGCGGGTGCCCTTGAGGAAGCTGTCAAACAGGGCCTGGTGGGCGCGGCCGATCTCCGCGCCGCCCCGATAGAGCGTGCCCGTGTAGGTGAGGTCGGTGGCGTCGGCGGTGAAGCAGGCTCCGTAGGCGGTGCCGTCGCCCTCGGCCCACGCAGCGGCGCTGCGGTGCAGCAGGGCGCGGATGGCGGCAGTGTCCTCGGTGCGGGTGGGCCGGATGGGCCGGCTGGTCGTCATGTCAGGTCCTCCAAGGCGTGCGGCGGATGGGAGACGGGCGGTCACTTCTCGGCCTCGGGCCTGGTGGCCGGGGACCAGAGGAAGGAGATGCGCTCCAGGACGTTCTGGCGTTCGGTGTTGTGGAAGGCGGCGATGCGCCAGTGCCCGTCGTTCTCGCGGACCAGCGTGTACGTCTGTGTTTTGGTCAGCTCGTCGGAGGCGGGCTCGGCGGCGTCGTAGGTGTCACCTCGGCTGGTGATCACGGCCGTGTCGGGGCCGTAGAACCGGAGGGAGAGGAAGGAGTCGGCGAGTCTGGTGCCCTTGACGAAGCCGTCGAACAGGGCGCGGTGGGCGTCGGCGATGTCGCGGCGCCCCTGGTAGTGGGTGCCCACGTACGTGGTGTAGCTGGCGTCGTGGGTGAACTGGTCGCCGTAGGCGGTGGCGTCGCCCCGGCCCCAGGCATCGGTGAGGGCGCCCAGGGTGGCGCAGACGTCACGCTGGTCCCCGGCATCGGCCGTGCCGGCCGGGGTGGCGGTGACGGTGGCGGTGACCGCCGTGCAGTCGGCCTGACCGGTGGCGTGGACGCCGGAGGTGGCGTCGAGCCACACGTAGCCGACGGTGACGACGAGGGCGGCGCTGAGGGCTGTGGTACCGAGGACGCGCTTGGGAGTGCGGCGGCGGACGCGGCGACCGGTTCCGGACGTCGGGGGCTCGGGCGGCTGCGCGGCCTCGGTCGCTGCCGCGTGGACGGCCTGGGTTGCGTCGGTGCTCACGGGTCTCCTCCATGGTAGCTTCACCAAAGAAGACACTTCTTCGACACTGAATCCGCTCGAAAGAAGTATCTTCCTTGAAGAAGAGATTAGGGAGTGGGAGAGCTCATGTCAACGCATGCCATGCCGTCCGGGGCCGGCGAGGCCTACCGCCGGTACCTCAGTGCCGTCATGCTCCACGGGCATGCCAGCGCCAAGGCGTGTGCGCTGGGCGCCACCGACCTGTACGCACTGAACGTGCTGGACCTCGCCGGCCCGATGACCCCCGGCGAACTGGGCGCCCGGACCGGCCTGACCACCGGTCCCACCACCCGGCTGATCGACCGGCTGGAGGCGGCCGGGTACGTGCGCCGCGCCCCCTCTCCCGAGGACCGCCGCAAGGTGATCGTCGAACCCGTCGGAAAGCCGGCCGGCCTCGACGAGGCGATGGCCCCCGCACGGCAGCAGATCGGTGAACTCCTCAGCAGCTACACACCCCAGCAGCTGGAGGTCCTGTTCGACTACTTCACCCGCGCCACCGACGCCTACCGCACCGCGGCCGAACAGCTACGCGACTCCTCGACCGACTGACTCCGCAACGCCCGGTAGGACCGTTGTGCACGTGGGCTTGGAGCCAGGAGCTAGGTCATGAAATTGCTGGGAGACCATGGGTGTTGATCACGTCATGACTCAAGGACCAGCGCCTCGCCCACTGTCCGACGAAGCCCTCTCCAGCCTGCTTGGCAAGCAGCAGTTCGGCACACTGGCCACCGTCAAACGCAGTGGCCACCCCCACCTGACCACCATGCTGTACAGCTGGGACTCCACAGCCCGCATGGTGCGGTTCTCAACGACGGCCGACCGGGTCAAGGTCGGGCATCTGCAGCGCAACCCGCGTGCGGCGCTCCATGTGCAGGGCAGCGACGTGTGGTCGTTTGCCGTCGCTGAAGGCGAGGCCGAGGTCTCCGAGAGCACGACCGTTCCCGGCGACGCCGTCGGGCAGGAACTGCTTGAGATGATCCCGCAAGCCGCGAAACCGGAAGATGAAAGCGCGTTTCTGGAGCAGCTGGTTGCCGAGCACCGGGTGGTCATCCGGTTGAAAGTGGACCGCCTGTACGGCACGGCGCTCGACGTGGACAGCTAGGACATACCGCGTCCGTGCTGGTAACAGCCACTCGTTGAGGACTGCGACCAGCACGGTCGCCTCGTCGCGGACGGCGAGCTCGTCGTGCCTCGCGGCCACGGCCCGGTGCCGGTCGGGGGGCCGGGTCACGTCGCCGTGATCCGGCCCCTCAGACACCCCTTTGCCTGCCGACAGACCGCAGCCCGTCACCTGGGCGCCGAGCCAGACCGGAGCGTGCACAAAGCGCCATAACCCGTGCGCAAGGTACGGTGCTCCGGCCAATCCCCTCTGCGGGGCGTGCCGCCGGGCCCGGCAGGAGCAGTTCGCGGCCGGCCCTGACCGTGAGCGACCCCGCAGCGCCCCGAGCCGGACGTGCCCTGCAAGCTCTGTACCAGCCTGCGCTGGAACCGTGGAATCGGCGCCAGTGGAAGGTAAATGCGTCGACAGCGCCCCTCGGCACCAGGCAAAGTGGCCGTCCGTGACGAGCAGTGAGCTGTGGACCCGTGCGACCGCCGACCGCTACGACGCCGAGGAAACGGAGATGTCCTCGGCCGCCGTTCTCGAACCGACTCTCACCTTCCTCACCGAGCTCGCCGGAGCCGGCCGAGCACTGGAGTTCGCCATCGGAACCGGACGAGTGGGTGTCCCGCTCCGGGAACGCGGCGTGCCGGTAGTGGGCATCGAACTGTCCGAGCACATGGCAGCGGTCTTGCGGAGCAAGATCGACGAGGACACGCTCCCGGTAGTCATCGGAGACATGGCCACCACCGTTGTCGCCGGCGAATTCACCCTGGTCTATCTCGTCTACAACACCATCACGAACCTGCTCTCGCAGGACGAGCAGGTCGAGTGCTTCCGCAACGCCGCACGTCACCTGGCACCCGGCGGCCGATTCGTCATCGAGCTAGGTGTGCCGCCGCTGCGGTTCCTGCCGCCCGGCCAGGTCGCGGTGCCGTTCGACGTCTCCGAGCAGCATCTCGGCTTCGACACCTTCGACCTGGTCAAGCAGATTCTCGTCTCGCACCACTTCACCCGCGATGGCGACGACGGCCGCTACCGCCGCGGCAACTCCCGGCACCGGTACGCCTGGCCGGCAGAGCTCGACCTGATGGCACGGATCGCTGGGCTCCAGCTGGAACGTCGCGTCGCGGACTGGGACGGGACGCCGTTCACCCAGGACTCCGCGAAGCACATCTCCGTGTGGCGCAAGCCGACCTGAGGTCGGCTTGCGGGCCGTCAATGTAAGCCGTACCCGTCTTGGACCCTCCTCGACCACGGCCGCCGCACCATCGCCACCGGCCAATCCCTGCGCATACCCCTGGACGGCACCACTCCCCACTCGTCAACGCCGGCCTCCCCTGGCCCTGGCGCGTACGCAACGGCGTCGTCGCACTTCAGCCGGCGGTCGACATGCCGTTCGGCATCACCGACCAGGGCCCCCATCAGGTACAGGACCTGGATCTCCGCCCTGGAGACCGCATGCTGCTCGACACCGACGGCATGCAGGAACGCGACGCGGTAACCGTCGACCTACCGGCACTCCTCCGCAAGACCGCGACCGAGCATCCACGCGAGGTCGTGCGCCCCCTCGTGGGGGCCGTCTCGGCCACCTACGAAGGCCGGCCGCCGAAGGATGACGCGACCACCCTGTGCCTGGACTGGCACGGCCCCTACCGCGGCGACCCTGCCGCAGTCGGATGAAGTCAGCCGGGACTCCCCTTCCCGGAAAGGGGACATCCCAGCACCGGCAGGGTTCACCCGACCGGCCTACATCCCTCAGCCCTGGCGCGGCAGCGCGGGCTGGGCCGTGTCACGGTGGCAGGGCGAAGAAGGTTCTCGCACGCGGGACCCGGCCCGGTCGATGAAGCCCCGGCCGGGTCCCGCCATGGGCCCGGTCCCGTCTCCCTCGCCCGTCACCGTTCACGCGGTCATCGCCGGGGCCGGCCGGGTGACCGGAACACAGGCAGGTTCGCGGCGGCAGCCTTCTCCTGGAGGCCGGGCGACGGACGCTGCACCAGGGCCGCGATGCGCTGGATCCAGCCGGCGTCAGGACGGGTGCGGGGGTCGTCGCGGGCCCGGCCCGGCGCAGCGCACGCAGGTGGTGGCCGCCGGACGGATCTCCAGGCGTTCGGGCGGAATCGCCCCGCCGCAACCTTCGCACTCTCCGTACTGTCCTCGCTCAAGTCGCTCCAGTGCTCGCTCCACTTCTTCGAGGTGCTCGCGTGCCCGGGCCATCAGGGCGGCCACGTGGGCCCGCTCGAAGGCGGTGCTGCCCCCCTCCGGGTCGTGCTCGTCGTCGACCGCGACCAGGGCGTTCGCCGCGACGATCCCGTCGAACTCGCGGCTCAGCGCAGCCGCCCGCGCGAGGGTTTCGGCACGGTCGGCCGTGAGGCGCGCGCGGGCGGCGGCGACGCTGGACGGGCCGCGCCCGTCCTGCGGGGATGCAGCGTCCATGGATGCGACAACGCCGACCCCCCGTCCGCGATTCCACCCCTTGTGGCTGAGCGCCGTACGTGTCCCGTCCGGTCATTGGAGCGCCCTCGGATCGCACGCTGCTCCTTCGTCGGGCGCCGTGGCTCGCTGTGTCGGCTCGGCCGCGATCACTGTTCGAGGCGATGGCTGCCCGACCCGAAGCGCTGCCCCTGCCGGGCTGTCCCTGCCGGGCTGTCCCTGTCCCGCTGGAGCGGCCACGCGCCGCTCGACCAGCGCGATCGGTCCTGCTTGTCGGCGTATGGTCCTGATATGCGCGCTGCGGTACCCGGCTTCGGTGAGCGGCCCGGCGGGACGGGGCTGCTCGGCACCGCGCTGGTTGACACCGTGCGGCGCACCGGCGCCTCTGCCGGGGCTCTCTACCTGCTGGACGAGGCCACGCAGACGCTCGGCCTGGCGGTGGTGTGCGGGCTGCCGGAGGAGGTGGTCTGGCCCTGGCGCCGGATCCCGCTCACGACCGCCGCTCCGGTCAGCGAGGCCGTCCGGGGGAACCGGCTGGTGTGGGTGGGCTCCCAGGAGGAGATGGCCCGAGCGTACCCGCGGGTCGCGGCGAGCCTGCCGTACCGCTTCGCCCTCGCGGCCACGCCGGTGCCCGGTCGCTCCCGCTGCTGGGGTGGCCTGGTTCTGCTGTGGCCGGCCGCCCACCCCGAGCGGGCCAGCCGCCGCGAGCGGGGCCACATCTGGGCCGAGGCCCGAGGCCTCGCGCACGTTCTGGACGAGTCTCCTGAGCCGCCGCAGGCGCCCGAGCAGCCCCACCGTGCGTCACTCACCGAGCGCCACGCGTACACGGGCAGGGCCCCGCAGGCGGCCGCGGACTATGCCGAGCGGCTGCCCGAGGGGACGCTGGCCCTGGACCTGGAGGGCCGGATCACGTACGTGAACGGCGTGGCCGCCGCCCTGCTCGGCCAGGCCGCGGACCGGCTGCTGGGGACGCGGCCCTGGCAGTCCCTGCCCTGGCTGGACCAGCCCGCTGTCGAGGACAACTACCGCACCGCTGTCATCAGCCGCGAACCCGTCGAGTTCACCGCCCCCGACCCCTCGGACCGCCGACTGCGCTTCCAGCTCTACCCCGACGCCAGCGGCATCAGCGTTCGCATCACTCCCGCCCCCTCCCCCGCCGCCGCTGCCGGCATCCGACCCGCCCCCGCCGACGACCGGCCGGAGTCCGCCCGCCCTGCCCGCCCCGCGTCCGCCGCGTCCGCCGCGTCCCGGCCCACCCACACCGGCCGCCTCCACCAGCTCCTGCACCTGGCGTCCGCCCTCACCGAGACCGTCGCCGTCAGCGACGTAGTCGAGCTGGTCGCCGGCCAGGTCCTGCCCGCCTTCGGCGCGGATGGCCTGGTCCTCTCCGCGGCCGAGGCCGGCCGTCTGAAGATCACCGGCTGGCACGGCTACGACCAGCAGACCATCGAGCGCCTCGACGGCCTGCCCCTGACCACTGACATCACCCCGGCCGGGCGCGTGCTCTCCACCGGCACCCCGTCGTTCTTCGCCAGCGTCGAGGAACTGGCCCGCGAGTTCCCCCAGGCCCCCCTGATGAGCGGGAAACGCTCCTGGGCCTTCCTGCCGCTGCTCATCTCCGGCCGGCCCGTCGGCTGCTGCATCCTGTCCTACGACCAACCGCACACGTTCACCAGCGACGAACGAGCGGTCCTCACCTCCCTCGTCGGCCTCATCGCCCAGGCGCTGGACCGGGCCCGGCTCTACGACGCCGTGCACGGCCTCGCCCTGGGCCTCCAGGAAACGCTCCTGCCGCGCGGCCTGCCGACTGTGCCCGGCCTCACGATGGCCGCCCGCTACCTGCCCGCCAGCCGCGGCATGGACGTCGGCGGCGACTTCTACGACGTCATCCGCCTCGACGCCACCACCGTCGCCGCCGTCATCGGTGACGTCCAGGGCCACAACGTTGCCGCCGCCGCCCTGATGGGCCAGGTCCGCACCGCCATCCGCGCCACCGCCGGCGCCCCACCGGACCAGGTCCTGGCTCACACCAACCGAGTCCTGATGGACCTGGGCACCGACCTGCTCGTCTCCACCCTGTACGCCCGGATCGACCTCGCCCGCGGATGGGCCACCCTGGTCAGCGCCGGCCACCCGCCACCGCTGCTGCACCGCCCCGGCAGGCCGGGGCTCGTCGTCAGCCTCGACCCCGCCCCGCTGCTCGGCATCGACATCGGGACGGAGTACCCGGTCACCGACCTCGCCCTCCCGCCGCAGACCACCCTGGCCCTCTATACCGACGGACTCGTGGAAGTGCCTGGGACCGAACCCGACCGGATGGCCGCCGACCTTGCCGAACACCTCGCCCGCCACCGCGACGAGGACGTCGAGGGCCTCGCCGACCACCTCATCCGCCGCGCCTGGCCCACCGGCCGGTACACCGACGACACCGCCCTGCTCCTGCTGCGCACCACCGGTGACGGGAGCCCGGCGGCTCACCACACGGCTCCGCCGGGCTCCTGAACCGATTGGGGAACGTGGGGAGCGAAAGGCAGATGCTGCACCGTCAGGCGCTCCACCTCGCTTCCTGGTCACGCCTGAGTGCGGGCCATCGATGAGGTGATCTCGTCGTGGGGGGTTCACGTCGTCGAGGCCTCTTGGCATGCCCCGCCGCCCCGGGAGGATGTTCAGTCCACCTCAAGGGGGCCCGGTCCTGGATCCTCACGCAGGAGATGACGCACGTGGACGTCGCCGGCAAGGCAAGCGTGTCCCGGTACAGCTCACCCTCCCCACCCTCGTCGGCGCGGTTGCGGGTGCTGGCACTCCAGCGGCCCGCGGGGAGCGGGGCCGTGAGTTCGCGTCGGAGCCGGGTGGCGCAGCGGTTGCGGGGCGTCTTCGGTGTTCACAGCGTCGGGGCCGTATGGGTGCTTCGGCGTATCGGTCAATGCTGACGGACTCCTCCACGGACAGCGGGCCGCCGTCGGCGACGGGTCGGAGGGGCCCGCTCCTCGTCGGGCAGCTGCACGACGAGGAGCAGGGGCGCGCCCTGGGACGACATCCGCGAAGCCGACCCGTGTCCCGTGTCGGACAGCGCCTGGTCCCACCCGCCAGGTGCTTGCGGGCCTTCTCCGCGCTGCCGTGGATGCAGGCACCTGTCTGGTCGGCCGTCTCAGCTCCGCAGGACCATGTCGTCGTACGACTCCAGCTGCTTCCAGCGCTCCGCGGGCGCCCGGGTCACGGGCATGAGGTCCACGTCCGGGAGCGGGCCGAAGTCCAGGCCCGTGAGCTGCACGATGTCGCTGACCGGCACCTGGAAGGTGCGGAACGGACCGAGCGGCGGCGGTTCGCCGGGCTTGGCGCCTGCCATCGCCCGTTCGAAGGCGCGGGTGAGGTCGGGGCTCTGGTCCAGGATGTACCCGGTCGAGGCCAGCTGCCCGCCCTGGATGAAGGCCGCGACCTTCCAGAAGCGCAGCGGCACCTGGATGCCACGGTAGGGCGGGTCGGAGTCATGCAGCACCGGGCCGGTCATGACGGTGAGCTTGCGGTCGAACTGGGCCGCATGGTCTAGCAGGTGGTTCTCCAGCCCCTGCCACAGCTGTTTGCCCTGGTTGAAGGTGTCCTGCTGCGGGGCCGCGTTGGTGAAGTGGAAGGTGTCGGTGTTCGCCTGGTTGGCCTCGGCCGTGGGGCCCCAGACCGGGTCCAGCCGACGCACCAGGTGACCCCGGTCCAGGGGGTTGTTGCGGTAGATGTCGTTGCCGGCCTGCTGGGACTCGGGCAGCCGGGGGTCGAACTCCCAGGCGTCGTCGCGGGGCACGTCCTCCAGGAGCTTGGCGCCGTCGATGCACACGGCGGTGGAGGCGGCCAGCCTGCGATCGGGGCGGTGGACGACGGTGAAGTGCGTGTACGGAAGGACGACCGTCTCGACCGTGGGGTCGGAAGGCATGGGAAGCGGTACCACCGGGCCGAGGAACGATTCGTCGTACCCGGCGCGGTCAGACAGGGAGCCGGCTCGCGCCGCCAGGTCCGGCGGCGTCTCGATTGCGTTCATATGATGGAAGTACCGCGCAGAGAGGATCCTTCACAGTGCGGTGCGCGGGGCCACCCGAACAGCGGCCACCCCTGCGCGCATCCCGGCAGACCCGACCGGGCGGCGTCGCGGCGGCAGAGGTTCAGAGCGCGGCGCCACGGAACGCATGCGCTACGGCGATGCTGCGGTGACTGGGGCCGATACGGCGTCGAAGGCGTTCGACGGGGTCGCCGGCGTCGGAGCCTCCGCTCCTCGTGAGGTCCACCGTGTGAGGCCAATGGGCTCGCCATCGCGGCCGCCTTTCTTTGTCCACGTGAACACCCTGCTGGGGGACGTCCTGGCCGAGCCGAAGTGGGTCGAGCGCCTCTGCTACGCCGATCGGCGCGCGCTGTCCCCGCTGCTGAGAAGCTCGACATGGGCAACCGGATCGACCTGCACCCGGCTCTGTCCATCCCAGGCCGGGCCGACGGGCGGACGGACGGGCGAACCGCGGCCGACGCCCGCCGGGGAGAGTGCGGAGCAGTGGTAGTGGTCTGGGTCGAAGCCATCTGTCGTGGCCGTGGCCTTGGCTTGGCCCCAGACCCACTGGTCATGGCCGGGCCGTAAGGAGGGCCGGGTCGCCTGCGCCGTGATCGTGTTCCCGGCGGGATTCGTGGCTTACGGCCTGTCGACCGCGTCGGTCACACGCTGCCAGCTGTCCAGGTCTGCGAGCCGTGCCTCCAGAGCGGGGCGCATACCCGTTGCGCTGGAGGCCCCAAGGGCCAGGCGCAGCGGAGGGTTGGGGCTGTCGACCGCGGTCCGGATGCCTGCGGCGATCCGCGCCGCGGCAGAGAACGCGGATGCCGGCATCTCTGCGATGCCCTTCTGTATCTCGCGGACGGTCTGGTCGTAGTCGTCCAGGCCGGCTGCGACATCGAGGTTGGCGAGGAAGGGGGTCGCGGTCATCCCGGGCTGGATGATCGTCACCTTGATGCCGAGCGGCGCGACCTCGGCAGCGAGTGCGTCCGACAGCCCCTCGACCGCGTACTTGGTGGCGGCTAGCAGACCCACGCCGGGATGGGCGGACTGCCCGTAGACCGACGAGCCCTGGAGGATGTGCCCGGACCGCTGGGCGCGGAGCACCGGCAGCGTTGCGCGGAGCACGTTGAGCACTCCGAAGACATTGGTGTCGAACACGGCGCGGGCCTGCGTGTCGGAGGCCTCCTCAACGGCTCCGAACAGTCCGTATCCCGCGTTGTTGGCCACGACGTCGATACGGCCGAACCGTGCGAGCGTCCCTTCCACTGCGTCCCGGACGGCTCGCTCGTCACGTACGTCCGCCTGGAGGAGAAGCAGGCGCTCGCCGTGCGCTTGCGCCAGTTCATCCAGGGAGGAGGTGTCGCGGGCGAGGGCCGAGACGGTGTCGCCGTTCTCCAGTGCCTGAAGCATCAGTTCGCGGCCGATACCGGACGTCGCGCCGGTGATCAGCCATGTGCGGAGGTGGGTCTGGTGGTTGATTGTTCCGTTCATGTTGCGACCGTATGCGGTTAGCTCACAACAGGTCAAGAGATCAGAGCGTCAGGGTTGTCCTCTAGCGGGATTAGCACCGCTTGCGCTGATGTAGGATGGATCTATGAGCAGTGCGGCAGCCAGATCCCCCGGGCCCAGCCCACGCACCGTCACGCCGACGGTGGAGACCGTTCTCGCGTTCGTGAACACGCGCGCGGATGGATCGGGCCGCCGAGAGCTGTTCGAGAACGGGGACTCGTTCGCGGCGTGGCTGGCGGAGCGCGACGAGTTCGGTGGCGAAACCGTGGTCACCGACGCTGACGCCGCGGTGGCGCGCGAGCTGCGTGACGCCTTGGTGACCGTGCTGCTCGCCCACTCGGGCGATGAGGAAAGTCTGGGTGAACCGTTGCTGCGTGCCGAGCGGCACCTGCGGCGTGTGGGTTCGCTCTACCCGCTGGCGACGGTGGTCACGGCCGGCGGTGTAGAGCTGGCCTCGCCGCAGACGGGGGTGCCGCGCGTTTTCGGAACCGTACTGGCTGCGGTGACGACGTTTGCCCAGAGCAGCGACTGGGGGCGCATCAAGGCATGCCGAAACCCCCCATGCCACTTCGGTTTCCTCGACCGCACACGCAATGGGGCAGGGCTGTACTGCAGCACCGGCTGCGGCTCTCAGGTATCCATGCGCAAACACCGCCAGCGGCAGCGCCACGGCAGTGGTGAGCCATCCGAGGCGTGAGACCGCCCTTCCAGCGAGGAAGGGCGGTC
>NZ_JBEXRC010000044.1:0-66093 GCF_040612915.1 Streptomyces sp. NPDC006326
CGGTTTTGGGTGACGTAGGGGGTGGGCGTGTGTCACCGCTCTGCGTCACCTGTGTCATCGGGTGACGCAGCCGTGGGCCGTCTACGTCACCCGTCCAGCGCGTAGGAGAAGGTGTACGCGACCGGGGTGTCCCCGTGCCGGTACGTGAAGGAGCCGGAGCCCGACAGCCCGGTCAGCTCACCCGTCCCCGAGCCGGGCACCACCTCGAAGGTGCACTGTGTGCCGGTGGCGTCGAAGGTGCCGCGCTCCTCCAGTACGAACGCCCCCTTGAGGCCGTCGACCGAGCCCGACAGCAGCTCCAGCCCCGTGAAGACGCCGACGCTTTCCCCGGTGTACGTGAACGTGTAGCCGCAGGTCGTCGCCTCGGCCTCGATCCCGCCGGTGAAGGCGTTGGTGACCGTGGAGCGGGCCAGCCGCGGCGTGGAGCCGGCCGGGCCGACCGGCTGCTCCTCCCAGTCGGCGAAGGTGAAACGGCCGGTGGTCGTGGTGCGGGCGGCGCGGGGGGTGCCGGCGGTGCTCGTGGACATGGGGATTCTCCTGGTTCCGGGCCGGGCGGCTCAAGGTGCCCGGCGCGATGACCAGCCTGTCCGGGATACCTGACACCCTCTGTCAGGTATCCCGGACAATGGCTCCATGCGCGCCGACCGGCTCCTCTCCCTGCTCCTGCTGCTGCAGAACCGCGGCCGCCTGACCGCGTCCGAACTCGCCGCCGAACTGGAGGTGTCGGTCCGCACCGTCCACCGCGACATCGAGGCCCTCGGCGCCGCCGGCGTCCCCGTCCGGGCCGACCGCGGACGCGCCGGCGGCTACCGCCTGATGGACGGCTACCGCACCCGGCTCACCGGCCTCACCGACGCCCAGGCCGGCTCGCTGTTCCTCGCGGGCGCGCCCGGCCCGGCCCGGGAGCTCGGGCTCGGCGCCGATCTGGCCGCCGCGCAGCTCAAGCTCCAGGCCGCACTGCCCGCCGAACTCGCCGCCCGGGGCCGCCGGCTCCAGGAACGCTTCCACCTGGACGCCCCGGCCTGGTTCCGCGACGCCGACCCCGTACCCCACCTCGCGCAGATCGCCCAGGCGGTCTGGGACCAGCGGGTCCTGCACGCCCGCTACCGGCGCTGGAGCGGCGAAGAACGCCCGGGCCGCGCGCTGCATCCGCTCGGCCTCGTCCTCAAGGGCGGCATCTGGTACCTCGTCGCCGGGGCCGGCGGCGAGCGGGTGCGCAGTTACCGCGTGGCCCGCTTCCTCGCCGTGGACACCGGGACGGAGTCCTTCGAACGCCCCTCCGGTTTCGACCTCGCCGCGTACTGGCAGGAGTCCACCCGGCGCCTGGAGGACGCCTTCCACCAGGAGACGGCCCGGCTCCTGCTGTCCCCGCGCGGCCGGCGGCTCCTGCCGATGCAGTTCGGCGCGGCAGGCGTACGCGCCCTCGCCGACGCGGAGCCGGCCGACCCCGCCGACCCGGACGGCTGGGTCGTGGTCCACCTCCCGGTGGAATCCCGCTCCGTCGCCGTCGGTGACCTGCTCCGCCTGGGCACCGAGGCCGAGGTGCTCGGCCCGCCCGGCCTGCGCCGGGCCCTCGCCGACACCGTCGCGGCCCTGGCCGACCGCTACGGGTGACCCCCGGCCGCACGCTCCCACCGGATCTCCCCGTCCACGCGCTCCGGGGTCGGGGCGAAGCCGCAGGCGGCCGCGACGGCCGCCGAGGCGTGGTGCTCGGGGTGGATGTGCGCGACCAGCCGGCCGACCGGGAGACCGGACAGCCAGCCGGTGAGCGCCCGGGCCGCCTCGACGGCCAGGCCCCGGCCCTGCCAGGGCGTACCGACCACCCAGGCCACCTCGGCGGTGTCCCGGGCGGGCGTGACCGTCGCCTGGACGGTGCCCACGAGACGGCCGTCCTCGCGCAGCCGCAGCACCCAGTTGCCCCACACGACCGAGGGGTCGGGCGAGCCCGCCGCCAGCCGGGCGCAGCGGGCCCGGAGGGCCTCGGGCGGCAGCGGGGCGCCGCCGGTGAAGACGTGCAGGGCCGGATCGGCCAGTGCGACGGCCAGCTCGTCGGCGTGTTCGGGGCGCAGCGGAAGCAGGTCGAGCCGGGCGGTGGCCGGCGGTACGGGAGGGGCCGCGGTCGGGCGGCCGCTGCGGACCTTCGCGGCGGCGCCCGGGCGGGGCACGCCCTCCACGGCCAGGCAGATGCCGAACACCCGCTCATGGCCGGTCCAGCCGTTGACACGGCCCCGGTTGTTGCTGATCTGCACCCGGCGGCGCGGCCCGTCCACCGCGGAGACCAGGTGCAGGTACACGGTGCCCGCGACGCGGGCCAGGACGATGTCACCGGCCTCGACCAGCGCCGGGTCGGCCGGTGCGACGCGGACCCGCTGCCTGCTGTGGATGAGCGGGACCATCGATGCGCCGGTCGGCCGGAACTCCACGGTCTCGCCCCCGCGGACGCGGTCCGCCAGTACGTCGAGCATGCCCATCGGGCCAGTCTGGCGGGTGGTTGCGCTCGCGCGGTACCGGTTTTCCGCGCCGGCGGTCAGCGCGGCGGCTCCACCTCCAGGAACCGGCGCCCGCGCGGGCCGCGGTACAGCAGGCACACCCAGCCGAGCGGTTCGAGCACCGCCGCGCAGGCCGCCAGCCGGTCCTGTTCCTCCCCGGCCGCACCGCTGCCCGGCGGACCGAGCCAGCTCACCACCGCCCGCTGCTCCCCGGCCGGTCCGGGAACGACCCGGTAGCCGGTCCGCGTACGCCGTCCCTCCGCGTCGACCGCCGACGGCACCAGGTCCGCCGCCTCCAGGGCCAACGCCACCGCCCGGGGCAGCTGCCGCAGCTCCCACGGGGCGGGAACGGCCACGCCCGCCCGGCCGTTCAGCATGCGGCGGATCTGCAGCAGCCCCTCGTACGCCGTGCGGACCTCCGCCGCCCGCGCCGCCGTGGCGGGCCGCTGCGGCCCGTCCCCGGTCGCCGGCTCGAAGCCCTGCCCGGATCCGGTCATCCCCCACCGCCCTCCCGGTCATCCCTGGTACGTCACGTGAGTACGCGGCTGAGTACCTCACGCCCGAGGACCTGAGTATCCGCCCGGATCCGCCGCCGGGCCGCAGCGGGTCGAATGGGAGCATGACTTCCGACGTCCCGCACCGCGCGCCCCGCCCGCGCATCCAGCACGTGACAACGGCCGGCGCAGCCCTGGCCGTGGCCCTGCTCCCGCTCGTCGTCGGCGTCCTGGTGGCCAAGGGAATGGCCGCGGACGCGCACGCTCCGGTCAACGCCCTGATCACCGGCGGCGGTCAGCGGGCCGGCCTGCCCCGGGCCGAGTGGCGCCGCCGCGGTCACAACACCCTGCACCGGCTGCGCCGGGCCCGCCGCACCTGCGCCTCCGCCTGCGGCCGCAGCCGCCCCACGGGCTCCCGGCTCTCCTGACCCGCCCATCCCTCCAGGCCCTCCGAAGGCCTGATCAGCGGCCGTACTGGCGCACGCACAGGTCCACGATCGACGGCGGAACCGTGCCTTCCGCCGCCGCGCACAGCTCGTCCGTGCCCGGGGCCGCTCCCGGGACGGGGGTCGAGTGGCGCCCGGTGCGGTGGGGGTCCGGCTTCGGCGTGCGGCCGTGCCGGGGTGCCGACGGCGGCTTGGCGCCCCGGGCGGCCGGCGGCCGGAGCGCCCTGGCCGGGGCCCGGTCCGGACCCGGTTCCCCGTCAAGGCCCTTCGCCCCGTCCGGATCCGGCTCCGGATCCGGCAGTGATCCCAGGGGGAGAGCACGGGACTGCGCCCCAGGTGCGAGGGGCGCCTCGCGGGCCCCCACCGGCGGCACGGGACCGCGCGCGGGAACCGCGGGCACGCCCGGGCCGACCGAGACGCAGCCCGCGCCGGCGAGCAGGGCGACGAAGGACAGGGGGACGGCCCGGCGCAACTGCATGGGACCACCATGCCGCACCCGAGCCCCGGCCCGGCCCGTGTGCTCACGCGGACGGGTGACGGGGGAGCCGATACCGCGACGATTGCCCCGGCCGGGATTTTCCGTACGCTGCCGGGGACGGGAACGACCGTGCGAGCGGCGGCGGGGGAGGCGCGACCCCCGGCGTCGGCGCCGGCCGGCCCCGGCCGCCGCCCGCCCCCGACGGACCGTACGGAGTACCGCTTCATGAGCACCGCTGACGCGCCCGGCGACCCTGCGCCGCACCCCGAGCCGACACCGCCGCCCTGGAAGGGCCGGGCTGCCGTCTTCGCCGTCGCCCTCGGGATCTTCTGCCTGATCACCTCCGAACTGCTCCCGGTCGGCCTGCTCACGCCCGTGGGCAGCGCGTTCGGCGTCTCCGACGGGACCGCCGGTCTCATGGTCACCGTCCCCGGGCTCGTCGCCGGTTTCTGCGCGCCGCTGGTCACCGTCGGCTCCGGCCGGCTCGACCGGCGGCCCGTGCTGTGCGGGCTGATCGCCCTGATGGCCGCCGCCAACCTCGCGGCCGCCCTCGCCCCGGACTTCGCCGTCGTCCTGGCGGCCCGGCTCCTGGTCGGGATCAGCGTCGGCGGCTTCTGGGCCGTCGCGGGCGGGATCACCGTCCGGCTCGTCCCCGACCGGCACGTCCCCCGGGCCACCGCGCTCGTCTTCGCCGGTGTCCCCACCGCCTCCGTGCTCGGCGTGCCCGCCGGTACCCTCCTCGGCGAACTCGGCGGCTGGCGCGCCGCCTTCGCTGCCGTCGGCGCGCTCGGCGTCCTCGCGCTGACCGCCCTTCTCCTGCTGCTGCCCCCGCTGCCGCCGGCCCGGGCCATCGCCTTCCGCGAACTGCCCGCCCTCCTGCGGGAGAACCCGGCCGTCCGGGCCGGGGTGATCGTCACCTCCCTCGTGGTCACCGGGCAGTTCGCCGCCTACACCTTCGTACGGCCCGTCCTCCAAGGCGTCTCCGGCATCGCCGCCGGCCAGGTCAGCGCCCTGCTCCTCGGCTACGGGGTGGCCGGGGTCGCCGGCAACTTCCTGGTCGGAGCGCGCGATGCGTACCGCACGCTGCTCGCGGTCAGCGCGGCTCTCGCCGTGGTCCTCACCCTGATCGCCCTCCTGCCGGGAGCGGCCGCCGGAACCGCACTGCTGCTGGCCTGGGGGCTGGCGTACGGCGGGGTGTCGGTCAGCCTCCAGCGCTGGATGCTGCACGCCGCCCCCGCCGCGGCGGAAGCCGCCACCTCGCTCATGGTGGCCGTGTTCAACCTGGCCATCGCCGCCGGTGCGCTGGTCGGCGGCCTCGCCGTCGACGGGCTCGGGGCGCCCGCCGCGCCGCTGACCGGGGCGGCCCTGATGTTCCTGTCCGCCGTCACGGTCGCCGTGACCGTCACCGCCCGGACCACGGCGGCCCCCGCGACCGACCGGTAGCCCGGATGGATGGGGCAGATCGGGCAGCGGGCTTGACCGGGGCCGTCCCGGGAGGAAAGAGTGCGCCGGTCAAGCACCAGGAACCACGCACGAGCCGTACTTCGGAGTCGCCCCCATGCCCAGACCGGTCTGCTCCCCGCTCGCCGCCGCCATGGCTCCGGCCGCCCGGCGGCGCAGGGCCTGACCGGCCGGGTGGGGGCCGGCACCGCACCGCCGCGCCGGCCCCCGCCCCTGCCGGTGACCACCGTGTCCCACGCCTCCGATGAGAGCGGGTCCGTCCCCGAGGGCCCCGACGCCCCCGACGACCGCCTGTCCGTCCGCCCGTACGCGGCCGCCCCTTCGGCGGGGCCGTCCCGCTCGACGGTGCCCGACTGGCCGCGGTCGGGGCCCGCAGCCGTCCCCGGCCGCGCCTGCGCTGCGACGCAGACCGCTGTGCCGGTCGCGGGCGCCCGGGCACGGCGCGGGCGGAGCCGCCGCCCGCTGCTCGTCCTCGGCGCCCTCGCCCTCGCCGCCGCCTGCGGCCTGGCGTGGCTGCTGAACACCCCCGATCCCGAGCCCGGGCGGACCGCGGCAGCGCCCGCGCTGCCGGTCCCCATGCTGCACCAGCGCAACCCCGGCGCGGGTGAGCCCGAAGCCGCCCCGGAGGCCGGCGCCTCCACGGGAGCCGCCGCGTCGGCGGGTGCGCCGTCGGCCTCACGTCCGGTGAGCGGGGCCCCGGGCTCGCCGCCCCCGCCGAGCCCCTCCACGACCCGTACGCCGAAGGCACGGACGTCCGGCACCCTGCGCCGGGGTGACACCGGGCCGGAGGTCCGCGCCCTGCAGGAGCGGCTCTACGGGCAGGGGTTCACGTACGTCTCCGTCACCGGCGTCTACGACGACCAGACCTGGCGAGGCGTCACCCAGCTCCAGCGTGACCGCGGCATCAAGGGCGACCCGCAGGGCGTCTACGGCCCGGCCACCCGAGCGGCCTTCGAGGGCTGACGCCCCGCTCCGGCCGGCCGCCCGCGCACGTACCGGGCGCCGCCGGCCACAAAGCCGGTCAGGCTAGCACCGCAATATCGGCTGGACCAGCGTGAATGGCAGGGCGGAGAGTGGGCCGCGTCCCCACGGAACCGCACCGTCACAGGAGTTGTGCGATGTCGACCCTGCGCGTCACCGCCGAAGAGCTGACCGTCCACGAGCACCCGAACGCCGACGCGCTGGAGCTGGCCCAGGTGGGCCTCTACCGCGCCGTCGTCGCCAAGGGCGCCTACCGGACGGGTGAGTTCGCCGTCTACATACCCGAGCAGTCCGTTCTGCCCGCCGGGCTGATCGAGGAGCTGGGCCTCACCGGCCGCCTCGCCGGAGGGTCCGCCGACCGCGTCAAGGCGGTCCGGCTGCGCGGCGAACTGTCACAGGGCCTGGTGTGCCGGCCCCGGGCCCTGGACGGTGTGGACCTGGCGCAGGCCGCCGAGGCGGGTACCGACTTCGCCGAGGTGCTCGGCATCACCAAGTGGGCGCCGCCCGTGCCCACGACGATGAACGGCGAGGTGGAGGCCGCTCCCGAGCTGCTGCCCTGGGTGGACATCGAGAACCTCCAGCGCTACCCGCACGTCTTCGAGCCCGGCGAGAGCGTCGTCCTCACCGAGAAACTGCACGGCACGGCCTGCCTGGTGACCTACCTCGCGCAGGAGGACCGCGTGCTGGTCTCCTCCAAGGGCTTCGGGTCCAGGGGACTGGCGCTGAAGGAGGACGACCGCAATCTGTACTGGCGCGCCGTGCGGGGCCACCAGGTCCCCGAGGCCGCCGCGAAACTCGCCGCCCGGCTGGGGGCGAGCCGGGTCGGCCTCTTCGGCGAGGTGTACGGGGCGGGTGTCCAGGACCTGGCGTACGGGACCGACGTCCGCTCGGGCGGCGGCGCCCCCGGCTACGCCGTCTTCGACGTGTCCGCGGAGATCGACGGCCAGGTGCGCTGGCTGGACCCGGCGGAGCTCTTCACCGACGGTGAACTGCCGCTCGTACCCAGGCTGTTCGAGGGGCCGTACGACCTCGATGTGGTGCTGGAGCTGGCGAGCGGCCGGGAAACCGTGTCCGGCCGTGCCCTGCACCTGCGCGAGGGAGTGGTCATCCGCCCGGCGACGGAACGCCACAGCCCGGTGCTCGGCGGCCGCGCCATCGCCAAGGCGGTCAGCCCCGCCTACCTCACCCGCAAGGGCGGCACCGAGTACGAGTGACCACCACCGCCGTGCCGGCTGCGGCCTCCGGGCGCGCCCCGTCCCGCGGCGCGCCCGGGCCGCCTCGCTTCCCGTGGTGGGCCCGGGCTCTCGTGGTGGGATGGTCGGGCTGACGGTTTCAGGTTCACTGCTCACGGTTCACGGAGAGGTCGGTAGATGTCCGAGGACACCATGCGGGCGATGGCGTACGAGAGGTACGGCGGGACGGAGGTGCTCTCCGAGACCCGGCTGCCGATGCCGAAGGTCGCCCCCGGCGAGGTGCTCGTCCGCGTCAAGTGCGCCGGCGTCAACCCCGTCGACTGGAAGATCATGGGAGGCGGCCTCGACGGCTTGATGGACGTCATGTACCCGGTGGTCCCCGGCTGGGACGTGGCCGGCACGGTCGAGCGGATCGGAATCGACGTCCCCGAGTTCGCCGTCGGCGACGAGGTGATCGCGTACGCCCGCAAGGACCATGTCCACGGCGGCACCTTCGCCGAATACGTGAGCGTGCCCGTACGCGCCCTCGCGCCCAAGCCGGTGTCGCTCAGCTGGCAGGAGGCGGCCGGGCTGCCGCTGGCCGGGCTCACCGCCTACCAGCTGCTCACCCGGCTCGCCACCGGCAAGGACGACATCGTCCTCGTCCACGGCGCCGCGGGCGGCGTGGGCTCCTTCGGGGTGCAGATCGCCCGGGCGCTGGGCGCCCGCGTCATCGGCACCGCCTCCTCCCGCAACCACGACCGGCTGCGCGCCTTCGGTGCCGAGCCGGTGGAGTACGGGGACGGGCTGGTCGACCGGATCCGCGCGATCGCCCCCGACGGGGTCACCGTCGCCGCGGACTTCGTCGGCGGGGTCCTCGACGTGACCCAGGCCGTCCTCTCCGAGGGCGGCCGGCACGCGTCGATCGCGGACCACTCCGTCCTGGGCGCGGGCGGCCAGTGGATGTGGGTCCGCCCCGTCGGCAGCGACCTGGCCGAGCTCGGCCGACTCGTCGACAGCGGACAGCTCACCGTCACCGTCGCCAAGACGTTCCCGCTGTCGGAACTGGCGGCCGCCTTCGCCCTCAACCAGGAGGGACACACGGCGGGCAAGATCGTCATCGAGGTCTGACGCCACCGGCTCCCGGCGGGGCCGCGGCGTGCCCCGTCCTGTGCGGCGGTCAGCGCAAGGTGGGGACCGCCCCGCATTCCGACCAGGTGACCTCGACCCCCGGGAGCTCCGCCGACCAGCGGCTCGCGAGGGCGGCCAGCCGGGCCGGGTCCGGCGGGGTGGCGCCCAGGCCGACCGCGTAGCGGGCCGAGACGGCGGAGCGGGCGAAGGGGCGCGGCCACGCGTGGGCGTCCTCGACGCCGGACTCCGCCAGCGCCGCCAGGAGCGCACGCATCCGGCCGCGCATCCGGCCGAGGCACTCCTCGAACCCACCCGGGTCGCCGGCCCGTACGCCGACCACCGCCCAGGCGGCGTGCCGACGGTGCAGCGGTGGGGCGGCTGGAAGTGCGGCAGATCCCGCGGGCGCGGCCTCCAGGTGCTCCCAGGCCGCGTACAGCTCCCGTACGAGCAGATCACGCAGGCCCGCGCCCACCTGGGCGGTGCAGCTGCGGACCGGGGCGGAGGGGGTCAGCACGGTGACGGGGCCGAGAGCGGGCGAAGGGTCCCCGGACGCCGGCTCCAGGGCGACCGGGTTCCGCCAGTCCCAGGCGGCCCAGGTCCCGAAGAACTCCCGGAGCAGGGCAGCGGGGGACAGGTCCGCGGCTTCGCGGACCGTCCGCGCCGCCAGTACCGCCCAGGCCAGGCCCGGCAGTCCGCCGAACGGGGCCGAGTCCAGGCCGCGGGCCCGGGCCCACGCCTTGACCTCCCGTGCCAGGCGGGCGAAGGCGGCGGTCCGCTCCGGCCCCGCCGAGCCCGTGAACGCGCGCACCGCATCGGCATCGCTCACCGCGCTCAGTGCGATCGCGGCGGCCTCGCCGAGCTCCGCCCGCCGCGCCACCGCCCGGGCCGGGTCCACCGCGCCGGTGGCGACCACGACCAGGTCCACGTCCAGCCCGCAGACGCTCAGGCGCAGCCCCGGCACCCGGGCACCCGTCACCTGCCGCAGCCGTCCGGCCCCGGGAAGCGCGGCCGCGATCCGTGTCCGTACCTCCTCGACGCAGGCCCCGCCGGGCAGCGCAGCGACCAGGTCCAGGTCCGCTCCCGGCAGGGCGCAGCCCATCCGCCGCGAGCCGACCAGGTGCACCACCCCCTCGCCGAGCGCCTCCGCGATCCGCGCGGCAACCGAGTCCGCGGGCAGCGCCGCCCCGGCCGCGGGCGCCGCCTCGGTCAGGTGCTCCTCCCCGGCAAGATGGTCCGACCCGGCAGCGGCCGCGGGCGCGGGCTCCGGCAGCCACCGCACCTCGCCCGTCCCCAGTTCCACCGTCGCCCGCACCTGCATCGGCTCGTCCCCGCGCCGCGACAGCACGGCCAGCTCCCCGACCCGTGCCGAGGTCCCGCCGCCGAGCCGCGCGGTGAACTCCGCCACCGCCCGCTGCGGATCGCGGCTGCGCCCCAGCGTCAGGTGCGGGGTGTAGCCGTCATCGCGTCCCCGGCAGCCGGGGAAACGCTCCACCAGTGCCCGCCGCAGCCGCTGCCAGGGCGCGTCACCGGCCGCCGCCGGGTCCAGCCAGACCGTGGCGTCCTCCCGCTGCCCGAAGCTGTGCACCCCCGCCAGGCGGGCCGGGAACGGCGGTGTCGCCGCGGCCACTTCGGCCACGAGCGGCAGCGCCTCCTCGAAGGAGGACTCCGGTACGAAGCCGAACAGCAGGTTCACGTGCGCGGGCCAGCGGCCGCTCCCCGGGTCGTGCTCGCGGCGCAGCGCCGCGACCCCCGGATCGTGCGGCGGCAGCCACGCCACCGCCGTCCGCGGGGTCGCCGGTACGCCGAGCGCCCCGGTCCCCTCGCTCCGCACCCCGAAGTCCAGCGCCGCCTCGACCCCGTAGTGGTCGGAGGCGAACAGCCCGTCCGGGGCGGGCGCGGTCCCGCGCAGGGCGCTCCCGAGCACCCGGGCGCCCGCCGACCGCAGCAGGATCCGGTCCAGGCGGGCCGCCCGGCCCGTCAGCGAGCCCACCGCGGCCAGCGGGTTGGCTCCCGGATCGAAGGTCGGAGTCCCGTCCTGCGCGCCGTGCACCTCGCTCCACGCGTCCCGCATGCCCAGCACCGCGGCCGGTCCCTCGGCCCCGGCCCGGCCGTCGTTGAAGTCGCCGAGCAGGACCACATCGGCCTCGATGCCGCTCAACCCCTCGGCCAGCCGGGCCAGTTCCGCCCGGCGGCGCTCGGCCCCGTTCTCGCTGTGGTCGCTGGACAGGTGCACCGCGGCGACGACGAGCGGGCCGGATCCGGTGTCCACCGTCACGGCGGCCACCGCCTTGTGCGGCCCCAGCAGGTGCTGCCCCGCCTCCCGCACCGGAAGCCTGCTCAGCACCAGCAGCCCGCTCGCGGCGACGTCCTTGCCGCGCGGGTCGGCGGCGACCGTGTACCCGGCCCGCACCCACGGCTCGGCCAGCAGCATGCCGAGCAGCTCGGGCTCGACCTCCTGGAGCGCGATGACGTCGGCATCGGCCGCCGCCAGGTCGGCCAGCAGCATCGGCCTGCGCCGTGCCGTGTCGATGTGCGCGGCGTCGTACCGGTCCCACAGCGTGTTCCAGGTCAGCAGCCGCACGGTCCGGGGGCCCGCACCGGCTGCGGCGGAGCCGGCCTCGGCGGGCCGCCAGACGCCGCCGCCCTCGCCGTCCGCCCACGCGTACGGGGTCCGGGCGGTGAAGAACGGGGCCCGCAGCAGCCGCGGGTCGCGGATGCGGCCCGCCTGCGTGGAGTCGAGCCGGTCCACACCGGTGGCCCGGTCCCACACGAGCTCGCCGTCCGCCTCGACGAACAGCACCCGGTGCCAGGGGATCTCGCCCCCGGGGACGAAGGAGGGCAGCGGGATCCGCTTCGGCGCCGCTCCGCGCTGGAGCAGTCCGAGGACGAACCGCGCCGGATCGAACCGGGGGTCCCAGCGGACCTGGTGGTAGAGCTGCTCGCTGGTACGCATCAGCCGGCCTCCCTGCCGCTGCCGGCGTCCGGGCCGGTGTCCGTGTCCTCGACGGTTCCGCTCGCGCCGATGTACCAGGTGCGGTGGGCGCCTTCCTGCCCGGGGTACGGCGGGCTGAACCGGTGCAGCTGGGTCGTGAGCACCTGCGGCGGTACCGGATCGGTGCGCACGGCGTTGCGCCGCAGCAGCTCCGCCTCCTCGACCAGCACCACGGCGTGGGTGAGCAGCGCATCCCGCCGCCGGGCGACCGCGCCGGCCAGCCCGCGCTGCTGTGGCGTGAGGGAGGTCGCGTCCCACACCACCGTCCCGCCGGTCCGCGCGGCCGAGGCCAGGGCGGCGTCCAGCCGGGCCAAGCCCTCCCGCAGCACCTCCCCGTTGGCCCGCTGGTCGGCTCGGGAGCCGCGGGCGGTGCGCAGGTCGTCGAGGCTGACGTACGCCTCCGCTCCCGGCAGGCTCCGGGCGAACGTGCTCTTGCCGCTGCCCGAGGGTCCGCACAGCTGCACCAGCCGTGGGAAGGCGCCGCCGCGCAGCCGCCAGGTCGCGGCCACCGCCTCCTCGGCCGTCGAGATCCCGCCCCGGGCGAACGCCTCGCGGGCCTCGGCCCAGCACCGGTCGGCGACCTCGGCGGGCAGCCCGCCCAGTGCTCCGCGCAGCCCGGCGCACAGGGGCCCCAGCGGGTCCGGGCCGAGCAGCCCCGCCTCTTCGGCGTACAGCGCGGACCACTCGGCGTACTCCCGCTCCCCGGGATCGCGCGTCGCCCCGGCCAGCGCGTGCAGGACGCCGAGGTCGGCCGCGGCGGCCATCCGGACCAGGCCGGCCCGGCGCTCGGCGTCCGGGTACGGCAGCCGCAGCAGCGGGTGGAGCCCTACCAGGTCGGCGACCCGCCGGGCGAGCGGCATCCCGAGGGGCCCCGCCGCGAGCCGCGCCGCGGTCCGGGCCCGTGGCGCCCGGTGCAGCAGCGCGGCCAGGACGCCGGACAGCCGGGCCTCGCCGGTCCGGCCGAGCGCGTCGAGCCGGCCCGTCACCTCCGCGAGCACCGGCTCGGCCGCGGCGGCGCCGGGGACGGGGTCCAGGCCGAGGGCGAGCGACAGCGCGGCCGGATCGGGCTCGGAGCCCGAGCGGACGGCCCACAGGGCGGCGGCCGGGCCGAGCCCGTTCGCCACCACCGGTGCGTACATCCAGTGCGTGTCGGTCTGCACGTGGCCGCCGCGCACCCACTTGGCCACGCACCGCCCGAAGTCCTCCCGCGCGAAGCCCGCGGCGGTCCGGACGACGTACCCCTCCTGCCGCGCGGTGTCGAGCCGCAGTCTGCGCAGGGCGCGCTCGTCGAAGGTGCCGCGCCACAGGACGCGCGGGGTGGGTATGCCGAGCCCGTGCAGGAACCGTACGGTCCGGTCCCAGTCCAGGCACTGGTCGCCGTCCCACACGGAGAACCCGTAGAACCAGCTGTCGAGGTCCTCGTACGGGAGCGAGTGACGGGCGTACAGGTTCTCGCCGCAGATCCTCCGGCCGGCGGGTATGCCGGCTCCGATCCGGCCCTGGAGGCCCTTGACCCAGGCCCGCGAGGGGTGGTGCGCAGAGTCGAGCGAACGGGCGTGCAGGCCGTCCGCGTAGAGGGTGGTGTTCTCCCCGTCGAGCTTCTCGGTCACCACCACTTCACGCCCGGCCAGCCCCGCCACTCCACCGGCCCGCACGTCGTCCGCAGCGGCCCCCGGCGACCAGGGCAGATGCGGGGTCCGCGGATAGTGCGTGCGCATGGGGACTCCTGCTGGGCGGGGCGGTACCCGATCACTCTAGGTATCGGAGGTCCGCGGCCTCCACCCAATAAACGTCCGCCCGGCAACCGCAGCTTCCCGGCGGCGGCCTGCGGCTCAGGCGCCGACGGTGAAACGGCGGCCTGCGTGGGCGTCCCGGTCGATCTCGTCGAGCAGCGCGACCGCGTAGTCCTCCGCCGAGATGCGGCTGCGGCCCGCTCCGTCCACCACCAGGTCGTCCAGGGCCAGCCGGTACGTGCCCGTGCGCTCGCCCGGTTCGATCTGCGCAGGCGGGCTCAGGCAGGTCCAGCGGACCTCCTCCAGGGGAACGGTCAGCAGGAAGTCCAGGGCGTCGGCGTGGGCGTGCATCACCGTCCTCATGGCCTCCGGGACGCCCGGGGCCTGCCAGAGCGGCGAACCGTCGGGCGCGCGCAGCGACCCCGACCCGCCCACCGTGATCAGCCGGGGACGGGAGGCGGCGGGGGCCAGCGTGCAGATCCCGCCGATCAGGGACTTCACGGCGGTCACGAGGACGGCCGGGTCGCCGGTCCCGGGGCCGATCGCGCTGACCACCACGTCCTGGCCGGCGGCCGCCCCGGCCACGGACACCGGATCGAGGACGTCGCCGCGCACCACCGCGGCACCCGGCCGGTCCGGGCACCGCGCGGGGTCGCGGACGACCGCCGTGACCCGGTGGCCGCGCCCGAGTGCTTCGCGCAGCACCCGGGCGCCGATGGTGCCGGTCGCGCCGTACAGGGCGATCTTCGCCATGGCGACTCCCTGGGGGTGGTGGGGGCCCGAGACCGGGCGTGCGGAGCCGGTCGGACTCCGCACCGCCCATCCAAGCGAACCCGCCGGCCGCCGCCCGGCAGCCTGGCCGGGCCACTCGGATGACGGCGCAGACGTCTGCGGATCAGTAGGGGCACAGGGCGACGATCGACGGGGCCACCGTGCCCTTGGCCGCCTCGCACAGCGCGCCCATGTCGTACGTACGCGGCGGTGCGGGCCGCGGTTTCTTCGCCGCGGGCGGCCGCTTGCGGGCCTTCGGCGCCGGGGCGGGGCCGGGGCGCGCCACGCGGACGGGCCGGCGCGGTGGGCCGTCGTGGCGGGACCGGGCGGCGGCGGGCGCGCGCTCCTCGGGTTCGGGCTCGGGCTCGGGCACCGGCTCCGCGGCGGCCTCCGGCGCCGACGGCGAGGCCGCCACCGGCAGGGGGGCCAGGGGCCAGGCCTCGGCCGCCGTGCCCGCAGCCGCCGCCGGGACCCGGGGCGGATCCGCGGGCCCGGCCGGCCGCACGGTCACGCACCCGGCGGTCAGCACCACCGCGGCAAGGGTCAGGGGCAGGGGCAGGGCTGCCCGGCGCAACTGCATCCGCCCAGCGTGCCGTACGGGAGGCGGCAGGAGCTACGTGCCGTCACGCGTACGAGTGAGCCCTCGGTCGGCCAATCCGGCCTGCCGGGGCTCCGGCCCGCAGCATGGGATCATGAGCGACAGCGCGATCACCTACACCCTCTACGTCCAGGCCGACCCCGCCCGCGTCTGGCAGGCCCTGACCGAGCCCGCCTTCACCCGCCGGTACTGGGGGCCGGTCTTCGAGACCGACTGGGCCGTCGGCTCGACGATGGACTGGGTGGAGCGCGGGGTCCGCACCAGTGACCCCGAGCAGGTCGTCCTGGACTGCGTCCCGCACCGCCTGCTCTCCTACACCTGGCACACCTTCACCCCGCAATGGGCCGCCTCGGTCGGAATCGGCGAGGAGCTGCGGGCCGAGCTGGCCGGGGAGCGGCGTACGAAGGTGACGTACGAGATCGAGCCGGTCGGTGACGCGCTCGCCCGGCTGACCATCCTCCACGAGGGTTTCGAACCCGGCGGCAGCCTCATCGGCATGTGCAGCCGCGCCTGGCCGATGATCGCGTCCAGCCTCAAGACGCTGCTGGAGACCGGCGCGCCGCTTCCCGAGCCGGAAGGCGAGAGCCCGGGGCACGGCGGGGGCTGAGCCGGGTCCCCTGACCGCCCGAACTGCCTTACGGCGGCCCTGAGATCATGTGCGGGAACCACGAATCAGGAGCGCCGCCATGACACTCGACCACCACCGCGTCGTCATCACCGGGACGGCGAACGGGTCCCGGACGCCGTCCGCCCTGGGCGCGATACTGGACGCGGCGGCGGCCGGCCGGTTCCCGCCGCCCGACGGCGGCACGACCGTCGTGCCGCAGCCGAGCCCGCGCGACGCGGGCGTCATCGCCTTCACCGCGCACTCCGTGGTGTTCACCGACGAGGACCCCGACTGGGTACGGTCCACGCTCGCGGCCGTCGACTGCGATGCACTCGCCGCCACCATGCACCCGCGCTTCCTCGGTGCCCTGCTCGACCGCACCGGCCGCACCACCGACACCGTCGACCTGCTCACCGTCGCCGGCCCGCTCCCCGGCGAACCCGCGCTGGAACTGCGCGAGATCGCCGACCCGGACCACCCCCGGGTGCGCCGGGCCCGGCGCCGCCGGTCCGAGGTCCGGGTCTGGGCGGCCGACGGGGGAGTGCTCGTCCTCGGCCGCGGCGTCGCGGACCGCTGGGAGGTGGCGGTCGAGGTGGACGAGGCCGTCCGGCACCGCGGCCTCGGCCGGGACCTGGCCCGCGCCGCCCGCCACCTGGTCCCCGGCGGGGAACCGGTCTGGTCCCAGCAGGCCGCCGGCAACGCGCGCAGCATCCGTGCCTTCCAGGCCGCCGGCTTCCGGCCGGTCGGCTCCGAGGCCCTGCTGTCGGCGCCGCACGGCGAGCCCGCGAAGGCCTGACGGCCCCCCTGGGCACCGGGCGCGCACGGGGGTCGTGTGGAATGGTGCGCATGGGGAGCAGTGAGAACCGGATACGTGAGGGGGGCATCCCGGCGCCCCGGACCGAGGACACGGCGGAGCCGGAGCGATGGCGGTACGCGCGCCACCTCGACGCCCTCGCGGCGGCGGCCGCGGCCGGAGCGGCGGCAGGGGCCGTCGCGGGGGCCGGGAGGCTGGAGCAGGCCGGGGCCGCTTACGCAGCGGGGGACACCGCGTACGCAGCGGCCGACACCGCCTACGCGGCCGAGGCAGCCGCGGTCTGCGCGGTCCTCGGGGACCCGGATCCGGTCATGGCCGAGAGCGCCGTGGTCACCCACCTCGACCGCCGCGCCGCACACCTGCCCGCCGGCGCGCGCTTCGCCGCCTGGGCCCGGGCCATGGCCGCGGTCCTCGACGGCCGTGCCTTCCCGGCCCGGCGGCTGCGCGAGTGGACCCTGCTCAAGGCGATCACCCAGGGCGATCCGTGGTCGGCGGCCGAACTCACCGCCGCCTCCGACTGGTGCCAGCGGACCGCCGCCCATGCGCTGACCTCGTACGAGGCCCTCAGCCTGCTCGCCACCGCGGCCCGCACCCACCGGGTGCGCAACACGGCGGCCCGGCGTCTGCGGCGGGCCGCGGCAGCCTGAAGAAACCCGTGTGACTGGTCACACACCCGTTCGGGGGTTTATGGTCTGCCTACCTGGCCGGGTATCAGCGTTGATCCGATGCCGCTCCACTGGAGGCTGCTCTCCGTGTCGCACGTTTCGCAAGCTCCCGTCACCACCCCCGACGGCGAGCCGGCCACGCCCGTCCCCACCGAATTCGGTCAGGTCGACGGCTGGTTCTCGGGCTATGACCAGGCGCTCTTCGACTGGTTCCTGACCCGCCAGAACGCAGAGGAAGGGCCGGGAGGCGACCTCCTCGAACTCGGCGCCTTCATGGGGAAGAGCGCCATCTTCCTCGGCGGATACCTCCGCGAGGGCGAGGAGTTCACGGTCTGCGACCTCTTCGACTCACCGGCGCCCGACGCGTCCAACCTCGCGGAGACGCAGGACTCGTACCCCACCCTGACCCGTCGCGGGTTCGAGACGAACTACCTGGCCTTCCACGAGGCGCTGCCGACGGTCATCCAGGCGCCCACCTCCGTGGTCGCCGACCGCGTGCGCCCGGCGAGCTGCCGGTTCGTCCACATCGACGCCTCGCACCTCTACGAGCACGTCGTCCAGGACATCGCCTCCTCGCGGGTCGTGGCGGCCCCGGGAGCGGTGGTCGTCTTCGACGACTACCGCTCCGAGCACTGCCCCGGCGTCGCCGCCGCCGTCTGGGCCGCCGTGGCCACCGGCGAGCTGCACCTGATCTGCGTCTCGGCGTCGAAGCTCTACGCGACCTGGGACGACGCGGCGCCGCACCAGGCCGCGCTCCTCTCCTGGCTGGAGGGACGTACGGACCTGTGGCACGGCGTGGACCTGGTCGCAGGCCAGTCGCTGGTCCGCATCGGGGACCAGGGGGTGGTCCCGCCCGAGCCGCCGCGGCCGCTGCGGCCCGCCCCCGAGCCGGCCCCCGCCCCGGCCGCACCGGCGGGCCGGGCCGGCCACCAGCCCGGTCCACGGCCCGGGGCCCGCTGGCGGAAGCTGGCCAAGGACCTGCTCCCGCCGGTCATCACCCGCGCCATCGTGGCCCGGCGCCGCCGACGCCGCTGAGCCCGCCCGCCTGCTCCGCACACACGGTGCCGGCCCCCGCAGCGGCGGGGGCCGGCACCGGCACGACGCATGACGGCGCCCGGCTCACGACCGCCTGGTCCGGAACACGGGCCCGTCTCTAGCCGCCCCGGCGCACCCGGGCGGCGCGGCGCGCCTCGGCGATCTGCCGGGCCTCGGCCGTCTTGCGGGACTCCTTGCCCTTGCCCGGCCGTCCCGGGCGGGTGCCGATCCCGCGGAAACCGAGGTCCGGGCCCGAGGGCCGGCCCTTCGCGTCGGTCGGTGCGGCGCCCGCCAGCGGCACGCCGGAGGGAGCCTGGGCGCCGGTGATCCGGCTCAGTGCGGCCTCGCCGGAGCGCACCTGGGTGGTGGTCGGCCGGATCCGCGCCTCGGACATCAGCCGGACCATGTCCCGTCGCTGGTTCGGGGTGACCAGGGTGACCACCTTGCCGGACTCGCCCGCCCGGGCGGTACGGCCGCCCCGGTGCAGGTAGTCCTTGTGGTCGGCGGGCGGGTCCACGTTCACGACGAGGTCCAGGTCGTCGATGTGGATGCCGCGCGCGGCCACGTTCGTGGCGACGAGGACCGTGATCTCCCCGCTCTTGAACTGCGCCAGCGTCCGGGTGCGCTGCGGCTGCGACTTCCCGCTGTGCAGGCCCTGTGCCCGTACGCCCATCGCCCGCAGGTGCTTCACGAACTGGTCCACCCCGTGCTTGGTGTCCAGGAACATCAGCACCCGGCCCTCGCGGGCGGCGATCTCGGTCGCCGCCGAGTACTTGTCGGCCGCGTGGATGTGCAGCACGTGGTGGTCCATCGTCGACACCGAGGCCGCCGAGGGGTCGACGGAGTGCGAGACGGGGTCCTTGAGGTAGGTCCGCACGAGCTGGTCGACATTGCGGTCGAGCGTGGCCGAGAACAGCATCCGCTGACCGGCGTGGTGCACCTGGTCCAGGATCTCGGTCACCTGCGGCATGAAGCCCATGTCACACATCTGGTCGGCCTCGTCGAGCACGGTGATCCGTACCCGCTCCAGGTGGACGTCGCGCCGTCCGACCAGGTCGCTGAGCCGCCCGGGGGTGGCCACGACCACCTCGGCGCCCCGGCGCAGCGCGCTGACCTGCTTGCCGATCGACAGGCCGCCCACCACGGCCGCCATGCGCAGGTTCAGGGCCTGGGCGTAGGGGTCCAGCGCCTCGGTCACCTGCTGGGCCAGCTCGCGGGTGGGTACGAGGACCAGCGCCAGCGGACGCTTCGGATCCGCGGTGCGCCCGGCCGTACGGGCCAGGAGGGCCAGGCCGAAGGCGAGGGTCTTGCCGGAGCCGGTCCGGCCGCGGCCGAGGATGTCCCGGCCGGCCAGGGAGTTGGGGAGCGTGGCCGCCTGGATGGGGAACGGCTGCGTCACCCCCAGCTCCGTCATCGTCTCCAGCAGCTCACGGGGCAGGCCGAGCTCGGCGAACGTCTCCACGGGCGCCAGCGCCGGGCTGATCGTCTCGGGCATCGCGAACTCGCCCTGGAGGGCGGTGGCCCGGGGGGCCTTGCCGGCGGTCTTCGCACCGCCCTTGGGGCCTGCCTTGGCACCGGGCTTGATACCGAAACGCCCATGAGCTGACGGGTTCTTCATGCAGAACCTTCCGTGAGACGCGAAAAGGGAGATTTTACCATCGGGCGCTGCGGCGCTACGGAGCCACCGGTCCCAGCTCACCGGCCCGCACCTGGGCCAGGTGTGCGCGCATCTCCTCCGCCGCGCGCCCGAACCAGTCGGCGATCACGGCGATCTCGTCGGGGGTGTACTCGGCGAACAGCGTGCCGAGCCGTGCGTAGAAGGGTTCGTACACCGCGACGACGCGGGCGGCGGCGTCCGGGTCGGCCACCACGCGGACCCGGCGGCGGTCGGCCGGATCGGGCGTGCGCCGGGCGTACCCGGCCCGTTCCAGGCGGTTGAGCACCCCGGTGACGGCGCCGGTGGTGAGGTGGGTCAGCTCCGCGAGGTCGCCGGCCGAGAGGGGGCTGTCCCCGGCGCCCAGGACGTGGCCCAGGCAGGTGAGGTCGGTGACGTTCAGCCCCAGCAGCTGCGCCACCTCCTGCTGGCCGATCAGGCCCAGCGCGACGTACTGGTCCATGCGCGAGATCGCCTCCCCGGCCGTGGCCGCGGGGCGCGGCTTGCCGTGCACCCAAAAACTCCTTAGCGTCTAAGTTACTTAGTCCGCGAGATGTTTATCTTGCGAGGTAAAACTTTTCTCTGCGTCGAGCCTACTGCCGACCCGTCCCACCAGGAGAATCATGAGCGCCCACGGAGACGTCGACCTCGGCCACACCGTCGCGGGATGGACCGGCACCGCCCTCGCCGTGCTGGGCTCCGCCCTCGCGGGCCTCGCCGTCTGCAGGGCCTGGGCCCCGGGCGTCTGGCTCGGCCTCGGCCTCGTGGGGGTGGCCGCGCTCGTCACCTGGCTCCTGCACCTGGCCGGCTGGGGCAAGCCCGGCGGTCCCCGGCCGGCGGCCGAGCGGGACTGGCGCCGGCGGGACGCCGCCGCCCGTACCGGGCACGGCGAGTGCCTGGGCTGCCGGCTCGGCGGCCCGCGCCGGGCCGCGGCGGCCGCGCCCCGGTCTCCGTCCGCCGCGTTGCCGGCCGCCGGCGACGGTGGTGCGTGAGTGCGAAGGTTCCCCGGTTGGCCCCGTTCCGGGTGTGGTCTGCGGGGCGGGTGGGAAGGATCGAAACGGCTGCACCCCACGTGCGGCCCGCGTGGAACGTTGTGAAGGATCTGCACGATGGCAACAGGCACTGTGAAGTGGTTCAACTCGGAGAAGGGGTTCGGCTTCATCCAGCAGGACGACGGTGGGCCCGACGTGTTCGTGCACTACTCGGCCATCCAGACCAGCGGCTACAAGTCCCTGGACGAGGGACAGAAGGTCGAGTACGCGGTCACCCAGGGCCCCAAGGGCCCCCAGGCGGAGAACGTGACGCCCGCCTACTAGCGTCGCTTCACGTGTCGAGAACCAGCTGAGCCCCGCCGTTCCGCCCGGCGGGGCTCACGGCTGTCGCCGGTGTGCGCCGTGCAGGGCGAGGAGCAGGGGCCAGAGGCGGTCCGCCAGTTCGGCCGCATCGCCGGGGACGAGCCCGTGCAGCCAGTCCGCGAGGACGCCGGTGAAGGCGGCGGCCACCGCCGAGGCGACCAGGCCGGCGTGCGGGGCGCCCACCGCCGTGCGCTCGGCGTGGGCGCGTGCGCGCAGCTCGCGGTGGAGCCGGTCGCCGAGCGGGCCGCCGCCGCCCGGCAGGAGCAGGGTGCGGTAGAGCGCTCCGTGCGCGGCGGCGTCGGCGAGGAATGCGGCCAGGGCGGCCGGGGGGCGGGCCGGGGCCCGGGCCCCCGGGTCCGTCTGCCAGGCGTGCAGGGCGTCGACCGCGGCGTGCACCACGTCGGCGCAGGCGTCCAGCGCGAGCGCGGTGAGGTCCTCGTAGTGCAGGTAGAACGTGGCCCGGCCGACGCCGGCCCGGCGGGCCACGGCCGAGACGCTGACCTCGCCGAGCGTGCGGTGCGCACACTCGGCGAGCAGGCTCTCCCGGAGCCGGGCCCGGGTACGGGCGGTCCGCGGGTCCTCGGTGCTCACGCGGCCGACAGTGCCGCGCCGAGGGCCAGGGCGGCGGGCAGGGCCTGGGCGAGGAGGATCCGCCGGTTGGCGGTCGCGGCGCCGTACACGCCGGCGACGATCACACAGACGAGGAAGAAGACCTGCGTGGCGAGGGTGCCCGTGACGAGCGACCAGACCAGCCCGGCGGCGAGGAAGCCGTTGTAGAGGCCCTGGTTGGCGGCGAGGGTGGCGGTGAGCCGCGCGGTTTCCGCGTCGAACCCGGACAGGGCCCGGCCGGGGGGCCGCTGCCACAGGAACATCTCCAGCACCAGGAAATAGGCGTGCAGCGCGGCGACGACGCCGATGAGCACCTGGGCAACGATCTGCACGACGACCTCCGCGGTCCCGACCCCAGCCCGGGCACGCCGGGCCACTTCCTGGACAACTGTACAGGAAGTGGCCCGGCGTCGGTGAGCGTTCCGCCCCGCCGGAGGGCGCGGCCGTCAGGGCGTGCGCACGGTGATGGCGGAGACCGGGCAGGCGCGGGCCGCCTCGTGGAGGAGGGGGCTGCCGTTGCCGTCCTCCCGCCCCGGGATGACCTGGCTGTAGCCGTCGTCGTCCTGGGTGAACACGTCGGGGGCGGTCAGCGCGCACTGGCCGGCGCCGATGCAGACGGTGGTGTCGATGTCGATCCGCGGACGCGGTGAGGCTGAGGCTGAGGACATGCGATCACCATGCCACGGGGAGTTCGATCATGCCCTGAATGGTGTCGCCGGGTTTGAAGGGAATCCGGTCGGGGTCCTCCGCCAGGCGGAGTCCGGGCAGCCGCTCGAACAGGGTGCCCAGGGCGATCTCCATCTCGGCCCGGGCCAGGTTCTGCCCCAGGCACTGGTGCACGCCGAAGCCGAAGCCGAGGTGGTGCCGGTCCGGGCGGTGCCAGTCCAGGACGTCGGGCTCGGCGAAGACGGCCTCGTCCCGGTTGATGACCGAGGTGGAGAAGACGATCCCGTCGTCCGCCCGGATCCGCTCCCCGCCGATCTCGATGTCCTCGGTGGCCACCCGCAGCATCCCGTCCGCGATCGACAGGAACCGCATCAGCTCCTCCACCGCCAACGGCATCAGTGACGGGTCCGCGCGCAGCTCGGCGAGCTGCTCCGGGTGCCGCAGCAGGGTGAAGGTGCCGAGGGAGATCATGTTCGCCGTGGTCTCGTGCCCCGCGATGAGCAGGATCGCCGCCAGGGACACCAGCTCCTCGACATCGGTCTCGCCGGTCTCCAGGCGCCGGGCGACGAGCTCGTCCAGCAGCCCGTCGCCCCGCTCCGTCCGCTTGCGCTCGATCAGATCGGCCAGATAGCCGTTGAGCTCCTCCCGGGCGGCCTCGACGTCCGCGGGCTCCGGCCCGCGCAGCAGCCGCCGTGACTGCGCCTCGAAGAACTCGTGGTCCGCGTACGGGACCCCGAGCAGGGCGCAGATCACCATCGAGGGCACCGGCAGGGCGAAAGCGCTCACCAGTTCCGCCCGCGGCCCCGCGGCCACCATCGCGTCGATCAGCCGGTCGACCGTCTCCTGGATCCGGGGCCGCAGCGCCGCGGTCCGCTTGAGCGTGAAGCTCGGGATCAGCATCCGGCGCTGGGCGTTGTGGACGGGGTCGTCGACGCCGAGCAGGGCCGTGCGCCGGTTCTGCAGCCCCTTGAACCGCCGGGTGGGGGTGGGGAAGGAGACGTTCTGCCGGTCGGCGGACAGCCGCCCGTCCCCGAGCAGGGCGCGCGCCTCGGCGTGGCCGGTGACCACCCAGACGGAGCGGCCGTCGAACAAGGTGACCCGGGAGAGCGGCCGGCTCTCGCGCAGGGGTGCGTAGGCGGTCGGCGGGTGGTAGGGGCAGGTGCGGTCCTGGGGGAAGGCAACGGTTTCTGACATGCGACACCTCATAGGCATGGAGGGCGTGGTTCCGTCTCGCCGGAGTCCATTACATGCCCTAGGCACCTATCTGATCCATGCCAGTTTCGGCCAGACAGCCCCTTTTCACCCGTGCGGGGAAACGGGGATCAGAGGTGGGCGTCGAGGAACTCCCGGAGCTCCGCCCGGGTCAGTACCCCGCTCCGACTGGCGGTGGCCGCACCGTCCTTGACGATGACGACGGTGGGTGCGCCCGTCACCCCGTAACGCCTGGTCGGCCCGGGGCAGCGGGTCATGTCGGTGCGTACGGCGGTCAGGCGCGGGCCGTACTCCTCGGCCGCTTCCGCCACGACGGGGTCCATGGCGCGGCACCCCTCCAGTGCCTTGGGCCAGGTTCCGGTGAAATAGGCGAGAACCGGCCCCCCGGCCATGCCGAGGATGAAGTCGAACTCCTCGTTCTCCAGTGGCTGGTGTACCCGACGTGCCATGGGTGGAGCTCCTCCTGAGTGGATCCGGACCGTGCGCTGCCACCTCATCATCGCCGCCGCGGGCTGCCCCGGTCGGACCGGCCCGTGGCCGGCGCCGCCCGTTGTCAGTGCCGCCTGTGAAGCTGGGCGGCATGGACGACAGGATGCTGCGGCGCCGGGTCTACGGCGCCGACCACGACGACCCCGACCCGGGCCCCCGCCCCGGACGCGCCTACGGCGAACTCGTGGGCGGCCCCCTCGACGGGCTCCTCCTCGACATCACGGGATGGAGCGCGGCGCAGCGCGCCGAGGAGGCACGGCTCCCCACGGAAATAGGGCGGTACGGAGCCGGCGGCCGCGCCCACTACCGGCGCCGGGCGAGCGATCCGGACCACTGGGACTGGACGGGCGACAGCCCGTGAGCACCCGGGCCGCAAGCCCGCCCCTCCCGGCCGGGCGGGTGAGCGGAAGGGGTGCGCCGGCGAAGGAGGGGGGCGAGCGCCCTCCCGGCGCGCCGGCACGGGCCCCGGCCGGCCCTTCTAAGGCTGCGCGCCGCGGCTCACCTTGCGGGCCCACAGGACCAGGGGGATCTGCAGCGGCAGCCGGCCCACCGCAACGGCCTGGACGGCGGGGGAGCGGCGCCGCGCGTCGACGGCCATCTTGATGTTGGCGGGGAACACGCCGACGAAGAACGCCGCGGCGGCCAGAGCCGCCACCCGGCGGGTCCGCGGATGGACGATGCCCGCGGCGAGCGCCAGCTCGGCCGCGCCGCTCGCGTACGTCCACTGGCGCGGGGTGCCGGGCAGGGAGCGGGGCACGATCGCGTCGAACTGCTCCGGCTTGACGGCGTGCGCCACGCCCGCCGTGGCCAGGAGGCCGGCGAGCAGCAGCGGGGAGGAGAGAGTGCGCGGCATGGGTTTCCTCTCGGAAGGACGGCCCGGGCCCCGTGATCCTACTCGCGGGTAGCCGCCTGGGTGCCGGTACGGGCCCCCGCGCCCGGGCCTCCTGTGCCGGACGCGCGCGCCGCCGCGCGCGGGGCTGCGCAGACGCCGGGTGGCCGTGCCGGAGGTTTCTCCGAAGAATTTCCCGGGAGCTGTCGATCCCGGCGCCTCCCGTTCGACACAAGGGTGAGCCGCGGGGAAAGGCCCCGCCCGCACGACCGAGGAGTCACCATGCCGCGCTTCCTTTCCCTGATCCGTATCGACGAGCAGAGCCTGCCCGCCGACACCGCCTTCCCGGAGGACTTCCAGCAGCGCATGGGCGCGCTCCTGGAGGAGATCACCAAGGCCGGGGTCATGCTGGACACCGCGGGGCTGCTCCCCACCTCCGAGGGCACCCGGGTGACCTGGTCCGGCGGCGAACTGAGCTACACCGACGGCCCGTTCACCGAGACCAAGGAGGTCGTCGGCGGCTACGCCATCCTCCAGGCCAAGGACAAGGCCGAGGCCCTGGAGTGGACGAAGCGGTTCCTGGAGATCCACCCCGAGCACTGGACGGTCGGCGCGGAGCTGCGCCAGATCGACGAAGGCTGACCACCGGGAGCCGGCCGCCCGAGCGGGCCGCCGGTCTGTTTGCCCGGATCCGTCACGGCTGGTCTGATGGGTGGCCGTGACGGAAGAACGTACGGCGCAGGCGGTCGAAGCGGTGTTCCGGATCGAGTCGGCGCGCATCATCGCCGTCGTCACGCGCATCGTGCGGGACGTCGGCATCGCCGAGGAGATCGCCCAGGACGCAGTGGTCGCCGCTCTGGAACAGTGGCCCGGGTCGGGTGTCCCGGACAAGCCGGGCGCCTGGCTCACGGCCACCGCCAAGCACCGCGCCGTCGACCTCGTGCGCCGCAAGGAGACCTACGCGCGCAAGCTCGCCGAAGTGGGCCGGACCCTTGAGGACGTGCCGCCGCCCGCCGAGCCCGCGGCCCCGGACGACATCGACGACGACCTGCTGCGGCTGGTCTTCACCGCCTGCCATCCCGTCCTGCGCACGGACGCCCGGATCGCGCTCACGCTGCGCCTGATGGGCGGTCTGACCACGCAGGAGATCGCCCGCGCCTTCCTGACCTCCGAACCGGCCGTCGCTCAGCGCATCGTGCGCGCGAAGCGGGCGCTGGCCAGGTCCGGAGTGCCGTTCGAGGTCCCGTACGGCGCCGACCGCGAGGAGCGGCTCGGCTCCGTCCTGGAAGTGATCTACCTGATCTTCAACGAGGGGTACGCGGCCACCGCGGGCGACGACCTCGTGCGTCCCGCCCTCTGTGAGGACGCGCTCAGGCTGGCCCGGCTCCTGGCCGCGCTGATGCCGAAGGAGCCCGAGGTGCACGGGCTCGCGGCGCTGCTGGAGTTCCAGGCCTCCCGGATCGCCGCCCGCACCGGCCCCGACGGCGCACCGGTGCTGCTCGCCGACCAGAACCGGACCCGGTGGAACCGGATGCTCATCCGCCGCGGAGTCGAGGCCCTGGCCCGCGCGGGCAGCGGTCCGTACTCCGTCCAGGCCGCGATCGCCGGCTGCCATGCGGCGGCCGTGCGCTACGAGGACACCGACTGGGCGGCGATCGCCACGCTCTACGGCCGCCTGGTCACCCTGCTCCCCTCGCCGGTGGTCGAGCTGAACCGGGCGGTCGCCGTCTCGATGGCCGAGGGGCCCGGAGCCGCGCTCCCGCTCGTCGAGGCCCTGGCCGACACGCCGGCCCTGCGCTCCTACCACCTGCTGCCGAGCGTACGCGGCGACCTGCTGGAGCGGCTGGGCCGCCCGGAGGAGGCCCGCGCGGAGTTCGAACGGGCCGCCTCGCTCACGCGCAACGCACAGGAGCAGGCGCTGCTGCTGCGGCGCGCGGACCGGCTGCGCACCGGTGAGGCGGCCCAGGGCCCCGGCCCGGAGTGACGGCCGGGGCAGCGCGCCACCGTTGCCGCTGCTTCCGCCTGCTCAGCGGAGGCGGACGGAAACGGCCGCGTCGAGCGGGCCGCGTACCGGCCGCCGCGGGGCCGTGAGCGCGACCGGCCGGCGGAAGGAGCCGTGCCGGGCGATCTCCCGGACGGTCTCCCGCAGCGCCTCCTGGAAGTCGTCCATGGTCCGGCGGGCGGCGGACGTGTCCACGTAGATGGAGTTCATGTGCAGCCCGTCCGCGTCCCGTTGGAACCAGGAACAGGCCCCGTTGGCCCGCGCCGACCACACGTGGGAGGTGGGCCGCCAGTCCTCGTGCCGCTCGGCGCCCGGGCTCTTGCGCATGTCGATGTACGAGAAGAAGTTCACCGGGTACGGCCAGGAACGGGCGGCGAACTCCCGCGGGGCCAGCAGCTCCCAGGCCCGCACGAACGGCACGTCGAGATGGCTGATCATCTCCCCGAACCCTGCCCGTACGGCGGCCATGACCTGACCGAAGTCACGACCGGGCGAGGCGTCGAACTCGATCGGCATGGTGTTGACGAACCAGCCCACCGAGTTGGCCCAGCCGGCCCGGCCGCGCTCGCTGACCGGCATGAATCCCCGGTACACGCCGGGGCCGCCGGCCTCGCGCAGGCACACGGCGACGGCGGCGAGCACGCCCATGAACGGCTTGCCGCCGGCCACGGTGCACGCCTTCTCGAACACCTCGGCCTCGGCGGCGTCCAGCAGCAGGGAGGCCTCGTTCACAATCGGGTACATCCGGTCCGGCTCCACCCCCAGTTCGAGCGGGAACCGGGGGAAGAACTCGCCGTTGCGGGCGATGAACGCCTTCCAGTAATCCAGCCGGCGGTCGGTGGCGTCGATGGAGAGGTAGCGCCGGCGCTGCTCGTCGGCGAAGTCGAGGTAGCTCGGCGCGGGGGGCAGGGCCGGGTCCTCGCCCCGGCACAGGGCCTCGTAGGCGCTCTGCACCTCGTGGACCACGATCGGCATCGACATGCCGTCGCAGACGATGTGGTCGAAGGCCAGGTACACGGTGGCGGAGTCCTCGCGCAGAACGGCGCCCATGGTGAACAGCGGCCAGGACAGCGTGTCGATGCTGCGCCGGAACCGCTCGGCGAGGAAGGCACCCAGCGCCTGCGAGGAGTCGAAGGCCGCCACCTCCGAGGCCTCCAGCAGCAGTTCGTCGGCAGCGATGGGCTCGCAGGCCAACTCTCCGGCGAGGCGCCTGAATTCGCACCGCAGCACCTCGTGCCGCCGTACGAAGGCCAGCAGGGCGAGGCTCAGGGCCTGCTCGTCCAGGGCCCCCGCGACCTCGAAGGTGACCGCGATCCAGGAGGCGACGGGGTCGTCGGCGCCACGGCTCTCCTCGGCGACGGTGAAGTGCTTGTCCTGGTTGAAGGACGCCGCCCGCCGGCCCTCCCCGTCCCCCTCCACCGACACGGGCCCCGCCGTGGACCGCAGGCGCCACTCGACGACCCTGCCGGGTGCCATGTGGTGCATCTCCAGAGGAAACTGCCGCATTCCGTCATCCCTTCGCCCCCAGAGTCAACCCCGAGCGCCTAACGACACCCGACCGCCGGAGGTGACGCGCCGATCAGTTCCTCCCTCCCCGGCCCCGACAACGGCAGCCGTTCCGCACCGGTCCCCGCGGGCGGATGACCCCTGCGGCATCCGGGCCGGTCAGGGCTCGGATCACATCCGGCCCGAGCGCCGGATTCAGGGCGACGGCGCGCAGGGCGTACAACTCCTCTGACGGGTCGGCGCGTTCCCGGCAAGCCGAGTGACTCCGGAGATCGACGAGAACACGGCAGCCGCGATCCCGGGCGGCCGAGCCGACCTGATCCGCCGGAACCTCCGGCGGATCCACCAGGGGGCGGCACCGGGCGCCGGCGAGTGTCCTCGTGGGTGGTCGAGGCCGCCACCCGCAGGCCTTCAGCCGAGGAGCTCCGCTTACGACCTGCCCTCGCGGGACGCGCACGCGCCGGTGCCCGGGGCGCGCGCCGCCGTGGGCCTCGCCGAGCGGCCCGTCCTCGTCGTGGTCGCGTCCCGGTGAGCGCACTCGGCGCCGTCCGTTCGACACGGACGGCACTCTGGTCGACACCGAGGTGCTGTGGTGGGCCACCGCCCGGGACGCGGCGGCCGGCCCGGGCCATGCGCTGACCGGCGCGGACGCCCCCGAGGTGGTCGGCCGTGCCGTCGAGGACACCGCCGCGCACCTCGTACGGGCACGGGTGGGGGAAACCCGTACGAGGTGGCGGCGGCCCTCACCGCGGACTTCTTCCGCCGGGTGGAGGCCGGGGCCCCGCTGCGGCCGGGCGCCCAGCGGCTGCTGACCGCATTCGAAGCGGAGGGCGTGCCCTTCGCCCTGGTCAGCGCCTCGCCGAGGGTGGTCGGCGCGGCCTCGACGGAGGCGGCCGGGTGAGCGGTCCTGGTGGTCCCCTCGCTCCTGGAGGTGCCCGCCTCGCCGTCCCGCACCTTCGCGCCGTCGCTGGAGTCGGTCACCCCGGCCGTCCTGGCCGCCTCCCCAAGACCGTGCGGGTCGAGTGCGCTACGGGAGGGGGCACGGCCTACGCGGCAAGTGCCGGTTCGATGCGGGCCAGTACTCCCGGCCAGCCGTGGCCCATGCCGTCGAAGGCGGCTTTACCCAGGGGGGAGTCGAGGTCGAAGCCGCTGTGTTCGAGGAAGAGCCGGGTGCCGGTTCCCTCCGCCTGAAGGCGCCAGGTGACCGTGGTGTCCAGAGTCCCCGGGGCGAAGCTGTAGCGCAGCAGCCGTTCCGGCTCCACGGCCAGCACCTCGCAGGCCTGGTGCCCCCACGGGCCCATGTCCAGGGTGAAGCGGTGGCCGACGACGGGCCGTACGTCGCCCGCGGCCCACCACTTGGCGTGCAGCTCCGGTTCGGTCAGCGCGCGCCAGACCCGCGCCGGCGGGTGGCCGATGAACTGGTCGCAGTGGATCGTGTCGGGGTGCTTCGGGTCGGGGCTGGTCACGGGTTCTCCTCGTCCAACAGGTCGCGCAGCGCCCCCATCCGGGCGCGCCAGTAGTGCTCGAAGGGGTGCAGCCACTCGCCGACTTCGGTGAGGGGCGCCGCCTCCAGGTGGTAGTAGCGATGGCGCCCGCGGGGTTCCTCGCGCACCAGGGCGGCCTTCTTGAGTACCGCCAGGTGCTCCGACACCGCGGGCCTGCTCAGCTCGAACTCGCCGGCGAGGTCGCCCGCCGCCCGGGGGCCGTGCCGCAGTGCCTCCAACAGCTTGCGCCGGGCCGGATTGGCCAGGGCGCTGAACACGTCGACTGCTGCCATGCGCCGACCATACGTCGGAGAATTCCGACGCGTCAACTTTTTCCGACGCTTTCCCGGGGCGACCCGGCCCCGCCGCCACGGTCGGCCGGGCCCCGCGCCGCCACGACCGCACGCGCCTGGCATACCCCGCACCTAGGCCGGCCGCACGGCTCGTGATCAAGGAGCAGTGCGGTGCGGATGGAGCGTCACCAGGTAGCCGAGGCGGTCTCTTCAGCGGCACGCGAGGACTTCGCGAACCGGATCGGGGGACGGGTCCGGTCCCTGTCGAAGGGCGGCCGGACGGCCACCGGGGGCCTCGGCGTCGTCCTCGTCGCGGGGGTCGTAGCCGAGGAAAGCGTCACGCCCGGCGAGTGGATCGACGCGTTCTGCCTCGCGATCCTCACGGACAAGACCGACTGGCACGGTGAGGCCTTCTACTTCGCCCGCCGCAAGTTCGAGGAGGAGGCACAGGGAAGCTCCGCCGGTGAACTCGCCACCGGGTTCAGCTGGACGCCGGCCCTGCGCACCGACTACCGCCCTACGCCCTCGTCACAGGCTTCGAGAGCCGGGGCCCGAGGGTCGGCGGCTTCGGCCGCGAGCGGCGTCATGTTCGAGCGGTACACCCGTGAGGCCTTCATCCCGGCGGACGGCCAACCCTCGTCGCCCGGCGACTCGTGAGCGGCATGCGTTACCAGGAGCTCCTCTTCACGTGGCGCGCCGCAGACTCGGCCGACGTCACGGACGCCCAGCTCGCCAACCTGCGGATGGCCTCCCGGCTCGGCGCGGCCCTGTTCCGCATCGCCCTCGCCGAGCCGGGCGCCGAGGCCGAGGTGACCATCGACGGCCGGACCCTGCGCTACCCGGCCACGCGGGACGACGGGGCGGCCGCCGGTAAAGACGGCTCCGGCTTCGCCGCCTACCGGGAGGCCCTCCACGCCTACCTGAGGGGCGTCGATCCCGGGCCGGCCGCCGAGCGGGCGCTGCAGGAGGAGGAGAGTTTCAACCCGGCCCTGGCCGACGCCCTCGAAGCCCACCGCGACCACCACCGGGTGGCCGACCGCGCCGACGACGCCCACGCCACCACCACGCCCGTCGGCGGGGCTGGAACATCCGGGTCGAGTCCGCGTACCTGCCCCGGCGGCTCCGCGGCCCGGCCCGGCGGCCTCAGGCGGCCGGGCCCAGGAGGCCCACGATGCCGTCCACGTAGGCGGCCGTGGCCGAGCCCGGGCTGGCGGCCCGCTCCCGGCGCAGCAGGGGCAGGCCCGCGCGGACGAACGCCGCGCACTGCCCGTACAGGCCGGCCTCGTACGAGCTTCCGTCGTCCTCCGACCCGAGCAGGGACACCAGGGTCCACAGCAGGGCCTCCCGGGTCGCCAGCCGGGGCGGGCCCGCCGACCACACGGCCATCAGCACCCCGCACACCGCGGGCGCGGGCGGCCGCAGGACACCCGACTGGAAAGCGTGCCCCTCCAGCGCGTGGAAGGCCGCCGGATGACCCTCGGCCGCATCCCACAACGTGTCCACCAGATGCCCCGCGGAGCGGCGGCAGCCGCACTCGACGCCATCCCAGTCGTGCCGCGCGATCTCCGCCGCGACGGTGTCGGGCACCATCGGGCTGGAGCGCGCCTTGTCCTTCCCTCTCATGGGAGAAGTATGGGATCAGGCCAACACGGCGGACCAGAGCCCCCCGCCCGCCGCGGCGCGGCCGGAACCGGATCACCGGAACCGGATCGTCCGGGCCGTCGTCTGTGCTCCCGTGTGGATGAAACGAAGAATCCTGGCCCTGTTGCTGGCCCTGCTCGCGACCCAGATCGGCTCCCTGGTCAGCCCGGCCTACGCCTGCGGCTGCGGGGCGATGATCCCCGACGGCACGTCCCGCATCGGGGTGGAGCGGGAGACCTCGGTCGTGCGCTGGGACGGGCACACCGAACAGATCGTCATGCGGTTCACCGTCCGCGGCGACGCCAAGCGTGCGGCCTGGATCATGCCGGTGCCCGGTCGGGCGACCGTGGAGCGGTCCGACGCCGCCCTCTTCACCGAACTGGGCGAACTGACCGGACCCGAGCACAGGACCCGTACGTACTTCTGGCCGCGCAACAAGGACTGGCCCTTCTCCTCGACCTCCGGCGACACCGCCGCAGCCCCGCCGCCGCGCGCCGCCGAAGCCCAGGTCGGCGTCGTCGGCCGCGAGCAGCTCGGCGACTTCGACGTGGCACGCCTGACCGCCACCGACCCCGCCGCACTGCGCAACTGGCTGGAGGACAACGGGTTCAAGCTGCCCGACGGGCTCGCCGCAGAACTGAAGCCGTACGTCGACCAGAAGTGGGAGTACGTCGCCGTACGACTCGCCCCCCGCGAGAAGGGCAGGTCCCTGCTGGGCAGCCTCGACCCGCTGCTGATCCGCTTCGACAGCGACCGGCTGGTCTACCCCATGCGGCTGTCCCGGCTCGCCAAGACGCCCCAGTCCCTGGGCCTCTACGTCCTCGCCGACCACCGGATGGAGCCTGCCTCCCGGATCGGCGGCGCGGCGCCCGAGGTCACCTTCGCGGGCACCGTCACCCCCTACGGCGCCCTGACCTCCCTCACCGGCGGCAAGCAGACCTTCCTCACCGCGATCGACCAGCGGTTCCCCCAGCCCGGGCTGATCGACGGCGACCACGTCCTGCGTGCCACGGCCGCCGACACGCCCTACCGCCGCTACGTCTACCACGACGAACTGAGCACCGTCGGCGGTGTCCCGACCTGGATCCTGACGGTCACCGGCGCCCTCCTCCTCGCCCTGGCCGCGCTCGGGGCCGTGCTGCTGCGCGCCCGACACCGGCGGGCGCGCAGCTGAGGCGGTGGCGGCGCCCCCCGTGCGGCGCCACCGGCGGACTCAGACCGGGCGCGGCGGCTGCGTCCGCCAGAACGCGCACTGGTGGTCGGCCGCGAAGGTGCCGCTCGGGCGCGTGTCCCGGGGATGCAGGATGAGGACCGTGCCGCCGCCGGCCGGACCGCTCCCGGCCGCCGGCCAGGCCGCCTGCCCCGGCGCTGCCGGGGCGCCCTGGCGGGCGAAGGCGCCCCAGTACCGCTTCATCCGGGTCGCGAGCGCCTCCTGCACGGGGGTCAGGGGACGCTCGCCCATCGTGAAGTCGTGCAGGTACGCCAGCTCGGCGCTGTGCGCGTTGGACTCGTCCAGGCCGGGCACCTGCGCCCCGGCCAGGGTCGGCGAGTCCGGGTCGTCGAACTCGTAGGCGTAGGTGGGCACCTGCGCCGCGAACAGCTGCGCCGTCCACGCCGTCTGGCAGGCGAAGGTCGAGTCGGTGAGGACCGCCGACAGCGCCAGGTATCCGGACCCGTAGGCCGCCACCGGATACCGGGCCAGCACCTCGGGCCCCGCCGCCCCGTATCCCGCCAGCACCTGCGCGGCGTACTGCTCCGGCGTCAGGTACGGCTGGGTCAGCGCGACGAAGAACCGCGACTCGGAGCGGGTGCTGCCGATCAGCACCGGCACCCTGTTCCAGGAGCCGCGCCCGATGGCGGTGGCCGGGTCCACCGGCAGCAGCCCGTCACCGGAGGCCGGCCCGGAGGTGGGCAGCGTACGGGCCGCCTCCACCAGGGCGGCTCCGGGAGCGGCCCGCAGGCACGCGAGGGCCGCGGCCGGATCCGCGCAGCCCGCGCTCACGGCGAAGGCCCGGGCCTCGGACTCGGCCCGCGCGGTGTCGGGCGGGCGGATCAGGGTGCACGGGCCGCTCTGCAGCACGGCCCGGTGGAACAGCCCGGCCGCCGAGGGCGCGGCCAGCAGCGCGCAGACGGAAGCACTGCCGGCGGACTGCCCGGAGACCGTCACGCTGGCGGGGTTGCCGCCGAACCCGGCGATGTTCCCGCGGATCCAGCGCAGCGCCGCGATCTGGTCCATCAGCCCGAACGAGCCGGAACGCTGCGGCTCCTGCGCGGTGAGCTCGGGAAGGCCCAGGTAACCCAGCTGCCCCAGGCGGTAGTTGATGCTGACCACCACGCTGCCGGTGACCTCGGCCATCGTCCGCCCGCCGAACTGGGTGCCCGTGCCCTGGCTGTACGCACCCCCGTGGATCCAGACGACCACGGGCAGCCGGGCTCCGGCGCGGGCGCCGCGCGGCCGGTACACGTCGAGGTAGAGGCAGTCCTCGCTGACGTCTCCCGGGTCGCGCAGTCCGTGCGGCGAGAACTGCAGGCAGGCCGGGGCCTGTCGGACCGCCTCGCGGACCCCTCCCCAGCGGGCCGGCTCCTGAGGGGCGCGCAACCGCGAGGCACCGACCGGCGGAGCGGCATAGGGGATGCCGAGGAACTCCTCGGCTCCGTCGTGGTCCTGGCCCCGCAGTACGCCCTGTGCCACCGCCGCGTGCGGGCGGGGCCCGCCCTCGGCTGCTGCGGTGGAGGGCAGCGACAGGGCGAGGAGGGCCGTCAGCGCGAATGCCGTGAGCCTGCGCGGCTTCACGGGCGCAGCCCGGCGACCAGGGCCGACACGGGGCCGAAGTCGGCCGGTCCCGTGTTCCAGTCGGCGTTCATCGGGCTGACGGCGATCCGGTCGGCGCTCACCGCCTCCACGTCACCGCCGCGTGCGGCGGGCCGGGGGCGCAGCCGGACACTGACCTTCCAAGTGCCGTCGCCGGCGTCGGTGAAGTCCGGCTGGAGCGGTGCCTGGGGGTCCTGGAAGGTCGAGGAGACCCCTGCGGCGGTGCCCTTGCCCTCGGGGCCGACGACGGGGTGGTTGACGTTCAGGCCGACTCCCTTCGGGAGCAGCGGGCCGGATCCCGCCCGCGCGTGCAGCCGGTCGATCAGCTTCACCGCGAAGTCCATGGTGGGTCCCATGGCGTTGACGGTGGCCGTCGGGTCCGGGACGGCGAGGCCGCCGGTGCTCAGGGCGATGGCGGGGACCCCGTATTCGAGGGCGGCCACGGCGCCGCCGACCGTACCGGAGTGGGTGGCGAGACCGGCGAGGTTCGGGCCGAAGTTGGTGCCGGAGACGACGAGGTCCGGGGCACGGCCCTCGAAGACCTCGGAGAGCCCGAAGACCACCGCGTCGCCGGGAGTGCCGTCGACGGCCCACACCTTCGGCTCGGGGTGCTTCACCGTGATCGAGGGGGCGCTCGTCATCTTCGTACCGGTGCCGCTCTGGTTGGTGAGCGGGGCGACCATGGTGACGTCGTACCCGGCGGCGGTGAGGCGTGCGAACGCCGTACGGATGCCGGGGGCCTCGTAGCCGTCGTCATTGGTGAGCAGGATCCGCAGGGGCGCCGCGGGCGCGGTCTGCGGTGAGGCGACGGCCGGCGGCATTCCGGCCAGGGCCGCGGTGCACAGCAGCAGAACCGCGGGCGGAAGTACGTACGTGCGTCGCACGGGGGCTCCTTCGAAGCAGGGACGGGCAACAGCGGGACACGGGGGACCGGTTGCGGGGAGAGGGGACCGGCGGGCGCATGACCCTCGGCATGCGCCCGCCGGAGTCCGGGGCCGGGCGGTGCACTTCGGCGGACCGCCCCGGCGGGTCAGCGCACGCCGCGGATCGGGAGGATGGCGAGCGCGCCGATCAGCGACAGCGCACCGCCGACGAGGAAGAGCGGGGTGTACCCGCCGAGCCCGGTGACCACCGCGGACGCGACGAACGGGGCGATGATCTGCGGACCCGCGTTCGCGATGTTGAGCACGCCCATGTCGCGGGCCGCGTCCTCGGCCCGCGGCAGGACCAGGGTCACGAGCGCCGTGTCGACGGCCATGAAGCAGCCGAACGCCAGGCCGTTGAGCGCGCTGAAGACCAGCATGCCGGTCCAGGTCGGGCTGACCACGGGGACCGCCATGACGAGCCCGGCGAGGGCGGCCGAGACGCCGACGAACACCTTGCGCCGGTTCCACCGGTCCGACAGCAGGCCGCCCACCAGGGTCGAGAGGGCCATCGCGACCATCGAGACGGGGGTGAGGACCGCGATGGCGGCGGGCGGGGTCAGACCGGCGGGCAGGGTGATGTGGTCGTCGAGGATGTACAGCTGGTAGCCGACGACAGAGAAGTAGCCGAGGACCATCAAGGCCCGGCCGATGAAGGCCCAGCGGAAGTCGTGATGTGACAACGAGGAGAGGAAGGCGCCCAGTTGGGCCCGCTTGGACACGCGGGCCGGCGCGGGGCCGGCACGGGGGACGTCCCGGCACAGCGCGGTGAGCAGCAGCGCCGCGCCCGCGACGATGGCGCCGAGGACGAGGTAGCCGGTGCGCAGGTGCTCCGCGGTCCGCGAGGCGACCAGCACGCCGACGGTGCCGCCGACCGGCAGCCCGAGGCCCACGAGGGCGGATGCCGTCCCCCGCCGGGCGGGGGGTACCCGGTCGGGCACGATCGCGGTGACCGCGGCCTGGTGCACGTTCATCGTCGCCTGCACCAGGCACCAGCCGATGCCGAGCAGCAGCGCGGTGGTCACGCTGCCCAGGAGCGCCAGGGCGGCGAGGGAGGTCAGCGCGCCTGCGAGGACCCACGGGTTGCGGCGGCCGCTGCGGTCCGAGAGGGCGCCGGCGATCGGGTTGAAGGCGGTCGCGAACACGGCGCTGACGCCGCCGATCACGCCGAGTACCGCGACCTTGTGGGCGGGGTCGATCGCCGCGACCTGGGTGGGCAGCAGGACCGAGCCGACGCCCATGTAGACGGCCATCATCGCGGAGTTGGCGAGGAGCAGGAGGGGCAGCAGGCCGCGTTGGCGGGGAGGTTCGGGATCCGCGGAGGCCGGCGGATCGATCAGTTCGTTCTGGGCCATGACGACTCCTCGGGGGACGGAGCGGGGAGGGCGCGCAGGCTCGGCGCGGGGGAGGGGCGCCACGCGTGCGGTGGCGGCCGGGGTGGTTCAGGCCGCGAAGAGGTGGTCCGCGGGCGGTGAGGAGGTGGTGTTACACGTGTCACCGCCGGGCTTGGAGACTGTGTAGCACTCGTTTGCGCTCCACCGCCAGGGTTTGGCGCAGGGGATGTTCGTATCGTGACCGAGGCAGGGCGGGCGGTGCTGCCATGACGTGTAACCGGCCAGTAGGGGCTTCTTGGGAGGCGGTGTCGGCCGAAATGCCTCTTGCCCTTGTGGCGGCCGTCACGCATCCGCAATACTCCGTGCGCGCACCGCTCGGCAGCATTCCCCCGGCGGGGTCCGCCCTCCGCCGTGCGCTCCCTGCCCGGTCGGCGCGGCCTCCTTGCGGGTCTGGTGTCGGGTGCCGCCGCCTCTGCTGTCCACCGGCGCATCCGCCTTCGGGCGGTCGTACGCACCCGCCCCTTCGGGCGGTCGTGCGCGTTTGCCCCTCCGGGCGGTCGTGCGCCCCGTCTTCGGGCGTCGGACACCCCGCCCTCACGGTCGTCCGCCGCGCCCCTGCCGAAGGCCGTCGGCCGTGGCTCCCCTCCCGCCGTACTCCGCCGCCGACCCTCCCCGCCTGCCTCAACCGCCTCGGCGGTCCCGTGAAAGGCCTGTCATGCCGCGTCCCCGCTCCGCCGCACCGCCGCCGCTGTCCGCGCACGCCCCCCGGCACCACCTCCCGGCGCCACCGCCGCGCCACGCGCTCCCCGTCGGAGTCCTCCTGCTGCTGCTGTCCCTGCTCATCGGTGTCTGCCTCATCGGCGGCGCCCCCCGCTTCCTGCGCGGGGTGGACGAGGGCTGGGCCGCGGCGGTGGACGGCTCCCGCGGCGGCGCGCTGACCGGACCCGCCACCGTCCTCGACCGGCTCGGCGGCCCGTTCGGCCTGGTGATCCCGCTCGGCCTGGCCGGCTGCCTCTGCGTGTACGGGCGGTGGCGCTCGGCCCTGTTCGCCCTCACCGCCGCCGTCGCCGCGAACGTGGTCGTCGTACTCCCGCTCAAGGCGCTGGTCGACCGGCCCCGCCCGCCGCACCCGTGGGTCCTGGTCAACGAGGGCTCGTACCCCTCCGGCCAGGTCTTCAGCGCCGTCACGCTGGTGATGGTGGTCGCGGCCCTGGTGTTCCCGCCCCGCGCCCGCCGCTGGTGGTGGCTCTTCGCGGCCGTGTACGTCCTCGCCATGATGGCCGGCCGGACCTGGCTGCACGCCCAGTGGCTCAGCGACACGGCGGCCGGCGCGCTCGCCGGCTCCGGGAGCTGTCTCCTGGTGTGGAGGGGGTTCGCGCCGCTGCTGCGGACGGAAGCGGAGCGCGCTGCGGCAGGGCGCCTGTGGGGCTGACGGCCGACGGCACCCCACTCCATATCGTGACTGATTGACGCTCGTTTCAAAACCGCCATAAGCTCTCCCCGGGGGGCCGGAGCACGCCAGGCCGCCCGCCGCGACGAAGGAAGCGCCCCATGCCGCCCACCGCACCCACCGCCTCCGCCGGACGCCCCAAGCCGTCCGCCCCGCTGGTCGACCTCCCCGAGGGGAGGCTGCGCGGAGCCCTCGAAGGCGGGCTCTGCGTCTTCCGGGCCGTGCCGTACGCCGCAGCCCCGGTCGGCGACCAGCGCTGGCGGCCCGCCCGCCCGCACCCGGGCTGGAGCGGCACCCGCGACGCCACCGCCGACGGGCCGAGCGCGCCGCAGATGTACCTGGAAGGCGGCGATCCCGTCCTCGGAGGGCACGGCGAGCCCCCGTTCGACGAGGACTGCCTCACCCTGAACGTCTGGACGCCCGCGCTCGACGATGCCCGGCGGCCGGTCCTCGTGTGGATCCACGGCGGCGGCTTCGTCTCGGGCTCCGGGTCCCTGCCGGGCTACTCGGGGGAGACCTTCGCCCGCGACGGCGACCTGGTCTTCGTGAGCATCAACTACCGCCTCGGGCCCCTCGGTTACCTGAACCCGGACGGGGACGAGGACGGTTCCAACCTCTGGCTCCGCGACCAGCTCGCCGCCCTGCACTGGGTGCAGGACAACATCGCCTCCTTCGGCGGCGATCCGGCCGCCGTCACCGTCGCCGGACAGTCGGGCGGCGCCGTGTCCACCGCGGCCCTCGCCGGGCACCCGCAGACCCGGGGGCTGATCCGCCGGGTGATCCTGCAGAGCCCGCCCTTCGGGCTGGACCTCCCCGACCCCGGGACCTACCGGGAGCGGACTGCCGCCTACGCGGAATCGGCCGGGGCCAAGACGCCCGGGGAGCTGCGCGCGCTGCCCTGGCCCGCGCTGATCGGCGCGGCCGGCGGGCTGTTCGCCCGTACGGCGCGGTGGGGCTACTGGCCGACCCCCTTCCTGCCGGTGGTCGACGGGGTGAGCCTGCCGCACCATCCGGCTCAGGCGCTGCTGCACGGGGCCGCGACCGGCATCGACGTGCTGATCGGCTGGACCCGCGAGGAGGCCGCCTTCGGGTTCGGCCTCGACGAGGGCTACGCCGCCGCCCCCCGGGAGCAGGTGACCGGGCGGATCGCCGAGACATTCGGCCCCGGTAAGGCTTCGGAGGTCTACGCCGCGTACGAGGGCGCCCGGCCCGGCGCCCGCCCGGCCGACGTCCTGATGGACCTGATCACGGACGAGCTGTTCCGCGTCCCCGCGGTGCGACTGGCGGAGGCCAGGGCGGCGGCGGGCCACCCCGTGTGGGCCTACCAGTTCGACTTCCCGACCCCCGCGTACGAGGGACGGCTCGGCGCCGCCCACTGTCTCGAACTCCCCTTCGTCTTCGCCAACTTCGACCGCTGGTCGCACGCGCCCTTCCTCGCCGGGCTGGCTCCCGCGGTCCGCGACGGGCTCGCCCGGACCATGCACCGCGCCTGGATCTCCTTCATCCGGACCGGCGACCCCAACCACCCCGGCATGCCGCAGTGGCAGCCGTACGAGGCCGGAACGCGGACCACGATGCGGTTCGACTCCGTCGTGACGGCCCTCGACGACCTCGCGGGCCCCTCGCGCCGGCTCCACGACCTGCGGTCTCGTCCGCTCCGGGCCACCTAACTCGTGTAACCTCGGAGGAGAGGACGGGTCGCGAGGACGCGTCTACCGAGGGAGCGCTGAGCGGCATGGCACCGGCATCGATCACCAGCGCGGACGTGGCACGGCTGGCCGGGGTGTCCCGCGCCACCGTCTCCTTCGTCCTGAACGACACGCCGGGCCACCGCGTCAGCGAAGCCACCCGTACGCGGGTGCTCGACGCCGCGCGGCAGCTCGGCTACGTCCCGCACGCCGCCGCCCGCTCCCTGCGGGCCGGCCGCAGCAACCTCGTCCTGATGCCGGTCTCCGTCTCCGCGATCGGGCGGCTCGTCAGCGACTGGGTGGACGAACTGCACAGCGAGCTCGACCACCGCGGCTACACCGCCGTCCTGCACGCGGGCCGCTTCCCCGACCCCGCCGACGCCGCCCGCGCCTGGGCCGAACTGCGCCCGGCGGCGGTCGTCGCCCTCGACGGCGACCGCTTCACCGCCCGGGCGGCCGAGCTGCTGCGCGGTGCGGGGGTGCGCGCGCTGCTCGCCTTCGCCGCCCGCCCGGTGGCCGGCGTCCACACCATCGGCTTCGACCACGCCCGGATCGGCGCCACCGCCGCCGAGCACCTGATCGCCCGGGGCCGCACCCGGATCGGCGTGGTCGTCCCCCGGGAGCGGGGCCTCGCCACCCTGGCCGCACCGCGCCTGGCGGGAGCCGAGTCGGTCGCCGCCCGGCATCCGGCCACGGTGACCCCGCTGGAGCTGGCGTACACCCGGGAGTCCGCGACCGCGCTCGCCCGGCGGTGGAGGAGCCTGGAACTGGACGCGGTGTTCGCCTACAACGACGAGTACGCCGCGCTGCTGCTGCACGCGCTGCAGGCGGAGGGCATCGCCGTACCGCAGGAGGTGGCGATCGTCGGATCCGACGACCTCGTCCTCTCCGCCCTTCAGCAGCCGGCCCTCACGACGGTCCGCCTGGACCTGCCGTCGGCGGCGCGGATCGCCGATGCCGTCCACGACCTCGTCGAAACGGGGACGGCCCCCGAGATCCCCCCGATCGAGGCCACCCTCGTCCCCCGCGAAACCACCTGACCACCAGACCACCTGACCACCTGACCCCGGGCCGCCAGGCCGCCAGGCCGCCGGGCCGCCCGGGTGCTCACGGGGACGGGGACTCGCGCGCCAGGGCCGGTCCGTGCAGCCACCACGCCAGCAGGGCCGCCCCCGCGCCGGCCGCTGCGCCGGCGAGTGTGTCGGTGAGCCAGTGGGCGTGGAGCCAGGTCCGGCTCCACATCATCGCCAGGGTGAACACCGTGCCCGCCGCCCACCAGAGCGCCCGCCGGGCCGCCGGGACCAGCAGCGCCCCGACCACCACCACGAGCAGCGCCGCCCCCGCGGCGTGGCCGGAGGGGAAGGAGCCGTGGTCCACCCGGACCAGCGGGTGCGCCGGCCGCGGGCGGTCCACCAGGTGCTTGAGCCCCTGGACCACCAGCAGATTGCCGAGCAGGTACACAACGAGCAGGAAGCCGGCCGCCGCCCATCGCCGGCGTACCAGCAGGTACGCGAGCAGGGCGAGCGGTACGACGACGCCCGGCGGGCCGCCGAACCAGTCGAGCGCGGCGGCCGCCACCGCGGGCGGTCCCCCGTGCGGGCCGCCCATCAGGTGCAGCCACCGGTCGTCCAGGCCCTGGAAGGGCGGCTCTGCGCTGTCGGCCCGGACGATCAGGGCCATCGCCAGGGCGATCCCGAGGAGCAGCGCCCCCAGGATCAGGCGGCCCGGCCGGCGCCGGTCCGCCAGGGGTCGGGACCGTACCGCCGGGACCGCAGGGGTTCGAGGGGGAGTGGCCGTTCTGCCGGGCATGGCTGCCTCTCGTGCGAAGCGGAAGGTGAGGTGATCGGCGTGCGGACAGGGGCGCGGACGGGGGCGCGGACGGACCGCGCCCCCGCTGCGGAACCGGCCGTTCAGGCTTGCGCGCTCAGCCGGTCCGCCAGGAACGCGACGCTTTCCGCGACGATCGCCGGGACGTCGGGGGCGCCCAGGAAGATGTGGTCGGCCCCGTCCACGGGCCGCAGCGTGACCTCGCCCCCGGCGCACGTGAGCGCCTCGGCCAGCGTCTCGCTCTGGCTGTAGGGGACCAGGCCGTCGCGGGTGCCGTGCACCAGCAGGAACGGCGGCGGGTCCGAGCCCTCGACGGCGTACGTCACCGGGCTCGCCGCCCGCGCGAGATCGGGCCGGTCCGCCACGGGGGCGCCGAGCAGGGCCTCGTACGGGTCGGGGAACTCCAGGCCGGACGGCATCGGCGGGAGGGGGTGCGCCGCCAGGGCGGTCAGGTCGGAGACGCCGTACCAGTCGACGACGGCCCGCACGGCGGTGTCGCCCGTGCCGACGCCGTGCGCGCCTTCGAGCGCGGCGGCGTCCGCGGTCGCGGGGCCGACGACCCCGGCGAGCGCGGCCAGGTGGCCGCCCGCGGACTCGCCCCAGACGCCGATCCGGTCCGGGTCGATGCCGAGAGGGCCGGCGAAGGTGCGGACGTAGCGGATCGCGGCCTTCACGTCGTGCAGCTGGGCGGGGAACGGCGCCTCAAGGCTGTGCCGGTAGTCGATCGAGACGAGCGCGAGCCCGGCGGCCGAGACCGTGTCGTGCAGGAGGGCCGCGGGCACGGTCGGCGGCGGGTAGCGGCGGTCGCCGTCGAGCCAGCCGCCGCCGTGGATCCAGACGACCGCGGGGAAGGGGCCCTCGCCCGCGGGGAGGCGGACGTCCAGGAGGCGGGGGCGGTAGCCGGGGGTGGTCGCGTACGTGAGCCCGTCGAAGCGGCGTACGCCGTCCGGGCCGGTCACGGGGGCGGAGGGCCTCAGGTACGGCGGGGGCGGCCAGGTCATGTCGGCGGGGGCTCCGACGAGGTGGTCGTCGTCGGCGGCGTCGAGCCCGCTCGGGGGAGATTGCGTCATTGCAGCCCTTCCAATTTGTCCGAAATGCTTGCGCCAGGCGCCCGGGCGGGCTTAGCGTGTTACACGTGTAATCAGAACACTAGCGACGCTCTTCCTTCAGCCACAAGCCCCTTGGTGATCCAGGGGCCGGAAGGGTTACACGAGCCATCTCGTGCACATCCGTACCGCGTCGCCCTCTCCCTCCGGGAGCGCCTCATGCTCAGCACCGCCCGCACCGCTGCCGTCCCCTCCCCGGCCGGCCCCCCCGCCGACCGAGGCCCCGCCGCCCGCCGGCTCCGCGCCCGCAGGCCCGGCGCCCGCAGGCCCGGCCGCCCCGTGCCGGAGCTTCGCCCGCTGGGCGGCGCGGCCCACCGCCGCCACCGTCCCGCTCGTCCGGGCCCGCGTCCGCGCCGTGCTCGAAGGCTGGGAGGTTGACGCGGAAGCGGCGGACCTGCTCCTGCTGGCCGTCAGCGAGCTCGTCTCCAACGTCGTGCAGCACGCCGCCGCCCCGGGGCGGATGTGCGTCGGCGTGACCCTCGGCGGGGGCTGGCTTCAGCTCAGGGTCGCCGACCGGGGCGCAGGCCTGCCCCGGCTGCCGCACCCTGCCGCCGAGATCGACCCGGATGCCGAAAGCGGGCGCGGACTGCTGATGCTGCGCCTGCTGGCCGTCGAAGCCGGGGGTGAACTCACCCTGGACAACTGCCGGTTCGGGGCCTCGGTGCGGCTGCGTATTCCGGTCGCCTGACCCGTCCCGGAGGTCTCGGCGGCGCGATTCTTATCGAGCAACATTGACGGCCGCAAAATTATCGAGATAGCTTGCTCCCGTCTCCCCCGCTGCTCCCTGATCGAGGTGCCGCCCCATGGAGCTCTCCCCTTCCGCACATGCCGACTCCTTCTGCAGGGACCGGCTGCCGCCCTTCCCCCTCTGGCCCGAACTCCACTTCGAACTACCGGAGTTGGCCTATCCCGACCGTCTCAACTGCGCCGGGCGCCTGCTCGACGAAGCCGTCGAGCGATGGGGCCCCGACCGGCCCTGCCTGCTCACCCCGACCGAGCGCTGGACGTACGGCGAACTGCAGCAGCGCGCCAACCAGGTCGCCCAGGTGCTCACCGAAGACTTCGGTCTCGTGCCCGGCAACCGCGTCCTGCTGCGCGCCCCCAACAACCCCTGGCTCGTGGCCGCGTGGTTCGGCGTCCTCAAGGCCGGCGGTGTCGCCGTCACCACCATGCCGCTCCTGCGGGCCGCCGAACTCGCCGAGCTCTGCGAGATCAGCCGCCCCACCCTCGCCATCTGCGACCACCGCTACGTCCACGCGCTGGACGAGGCGGCCCGGGCCGGGCTGCCCGTCCTCGTCCACGGCGGCGCCGGCGAGGCCGACCTCACCGCGCGCTGCGCCACCCGCAGCGGCTCCTTCGCCACCGTCGCCACCGCCGCCGACGACGTGGCGCTGATCGCCTTCACCTCCGGTACGACCGGCCGCCCGAAGGCCACCCTGCACTTCCACCGCGATGTGCTGGCCATCGCCGACACCTTCTCCCGGCACGTGCTGAAGCCGCTTCCCGACGACGTGTTCACCGGTACGCCGCCGCTGGCCTTCACCTTCGGCCTCGGCGGGCTCGTGGTCTTCCCCCTGCACGCCGGGGCCGCGACCCTGCTGATCGAGCAGGCGGGTCCCGAGGAACTGGCCGACCTCGTCGCCGCGCACGGGGTGACGGTGCTGTTCACCGCCCCGACCGCCTACCGCGCGATCATGGCGGCGGGGGCCACCGGCCGGCTGGCCGGCCTGCGCCGCTGCGTCTCCGCCGGGGAGGCACTGCCGGCGGCGGTCTCGGAACAGTTCCACGCCGCCACCGGGCTGCGCATCATCGACGGGATCGGTGCGACCGAGATGCTGCACGTCTTCATCTCCGCGGCCGACGAGGACGTCCGGCCCGGTGCCACCGGCCGGCCCGTGCCCGGCTACCGGGCCGCGATCGTCGACGAGAAGGGCGACCCCGTCCCCGACGGGCAGCCCGGGCTGCTCGCGGTCACCGGCCCCACCGGCTGCCGCTACCTCGACGACCCGCGCCAGACCACGTACGTCAGGGACGGCTGGAACATCACCGGCGACACCTACGTCCGCGACGCCGACGGCTGGTTCTGGTACGTGGCCCGCAGCGACGACATGATCGTCTCCTCCGGCTACAACATCGCGGGCCCCGAGGTGGAAAAGGCCCTCGCCACCCACCCCCACGTCGCGGAGTGCGGGGTCGTCGGAGCCCCCGACGAACGGCGCGGCATGCTGGTGAAGGCGTACGTCGTGCTGTCCGACGGGGTCCCGGCGGACGAGGCGACCGTCCGGGAGCTCCAGTCCCACGTGAAGCAGGCCATCGCCCCGTACAAGTACCCGCGCTCCGTCGCCTTCGTCCCGGAACTCCCGCGCACCGGCAACGGCAAGCTCCAGCGGGGCGAACTGCGCCGCCGGGCCGAAGCGGAAGCCGAAGCCGGGGGGAGCGCCCCCGCCGGGACCGCGCCGCCGGCCGGGCTGCCCCGCGTGGTCATCGAGCGGCACGTCGAGTGGCCCGACACCGACGCCGCCGGCCACTACCACCACTCCACCGTCATGCGCTGGGTCGAGGCGGCCGAGGCCGTGCTGCTGCGCCGCCTGGGCCTCGCCCACCTGTTCGGCAGCACACCGCGCGTGCACTTCGAGGCCGACTACCGGGCGCGCCTGTGGTTCGGCGAGGCCGTGCGCGTCGAACTGGGCGTCGCCGAGGTCGGCACCAGTTCCCTGCACTACGCGTTCACGGTCCACGGCGAGGACGGCGTGGAGGCCGCCGCCGGACGGATGGTGGTCGCCCACGCGGCCGCCCGGGCGACCGGTACCACCCCCTGGCCCGCCGAGGTCCGCGCCGCGCTGACCCAGGCGGGCCCGCAATCCCCCGAACGACGAGGAGACACCCCGTGCGTGTAGCAGTCATCGGAGGAGGCCCCGGCGGGCTGTACTTCGCGGCCCTGGCCAAGCAGCTCTCCCCCGGGTGGGAGGTCACCGTCTGGGAACGCAACGCCCCCGACGACACCTTCGGCTTCGGGGTGGTCTTCTCCGACGAGACCCTCGACGGCATCGCCCAGGCCGACCCCGAGGTCCACGCCGCCATGTCGGCGCAGTTCGCGCGCTGGAGCGACATCGACGTCCACTACCGGGGCCGCACCCTCACCTCCGGCGGCCACGGTTTCGCCGCCCTCGGCCGGCGCCGGCTGCTGCGGATCCTCCAGGAGCGGTGCGCCGCCCTCGCGGTGGACGTCCGCTACCGCACCCAGGCCCCGCCCGCGGCGGAACTCGCCGCCGCCTACGACCTCGTCGTCGCCTGCGACGGCGTACGGTCCGCCACCCGTTCCGCCTTCGCGGACACCTTCCGGCCCGAGCTCGACGAGCGCCCCGGCCGCTACATGTGGCTCGGCACCGACAAGGTCTTCGAGGCCTTCACCTTCCTCGTCGAGGAGCGAGAGTTCGGCACCTTCCAGGTGCACGCCTACCCCTACGACTCCACCCGCTCCACCGTCATCGTGGAGATCGGCGAGGAGGCGTGGCGGCGCGCCGGGTTCGCGGGGTCCGCCGCCCTCGAACTTCCGCCCGGCGCCAGCGACGAGGCCGGGATCCGCCGGTGCGAGGAGCTCCTCGCCGGCCATCTCGACGGCCACCGGCTCCTGCCGAACAACTCCCGGTGGCTGCGCTTCACCACCGTGCGCAACGCGACCTGGCGGCACGCCAACGTCGTCCTCCTCGGCGACGCCGCGCACACCGCGCACTTCTCCATCGGCTCCGGCACCAAGCTGGCCATGGAGGACGCCCTCGCGCTCGCGGCCTGTCTGCACGAGCACCCGGACGTGCCCGGCGCGCTGGCCGCCTACGAGGCCGAGCGCCGGCCGGTGGTGGAATCGACGCAGCGGGCGGCCCAGGCCAGCCTCGAATGGTTCGAGCACATCGACCGCTACACCGGCCAGGAGCCGCACCAGTTCGCCTTCAACCTGCTGACCCGGAGCCGCCGCGTCACCTACGACGGGCTGCGCGCACGGGACGAGCACTTCACCACCGCGGTCACCACCGCAGCCACCTCTGCCACCGCCGGTACGGCCGCCGACGCCGCCCCGCCCGTCCCCCCGATGTTCCGTCCCTTCCCGCTCGGAGGCCTGCTGCTGCGCAACCGGGTCGTCGTCCCGCCGACCGCCCTCCACACCGCCAAGGACGGCGTCCCCGGCGACTTCGACCTCGTCCACCTGAGCACCCTGGCCCTCGGCGGCGCCGGACTGGTCCTCGCCGGGATGACCTCCGTCAGCGCCGACGGGCATGCCGCTCCCGGCTGCCCCGGGCTCCACACCGACGCACAGGAGGCCGCCTGGCGGCGGATCACCGCCTTCGTCCACGGCCAGTCCGACACCTGCCTCGGCATCCAGCTCACCCACGCCGGCCGCCGCGCCGCCCCGGGCCAGGCCCCGCCGCTCGCCGCGTCGCCCCTGCCCTGGGACGAGCGCAGCCCCGTCCCGCGCGAGGTCACCCGCGCCGACATGGACCTCCTCGTACGCGACTTCGCCCGCGCCGCCGAGCGCGCCGACCGGGCGGGCTTCGACGCGCTGGAGCTCCAGTACGGGCACGGCCACCTGATCTCCGGGTTCCTGTCACCGCTGACCAACCTGCGGACCGACGCGTACGGCGGCAGCCTGGCCGGCCGGCTCCGCTTCCCGCTCGAAGTGCTGCGCGCCGTACGGAAGGCCTGGCCGAAGGGCAAGGCGCTGCTCGTGCGGATCTCCGCGACCGACTGGGCCGAGGGCGGCCTCGGCGAGGACGACGCCGTCGGTGTCGCGCGGGCCCTGGCCGAGGCAGGCGCCGACGGGATCGACGTCTCCACCGGCGAGGTGGTGGCCCACGAGCGCCCCCGCTACGGGCGCAGCTACCAGACCCCCTTCGCCGACCTGATCCGCAACGCCACGGGCGTCCCCACCCTCGCCGTCGGCGCGATCTCCACGTACGACGACGTCAACTCCATCATCCTGGCCGGCCGCGCCGACCTCTGCGGCATCGGGCGCGCCCACCTGCACGATCCCCTGTGGACGCTGCACGCCGCCGCCGCGCAGGGCTACCACGGGCCCGCCGCACCCTGGGCGCCCTCCTGGCGGGCGGGCAGCACGCGACCGCCCGCGGGCCGCACCGACCGGGTCCCGCCGCGCCTGCACCTCCTGCGCCGGCCCGCAGCGCCCGTGCACCAGCGGTGGACGCCCCGCCCCACCGCCTCCCCGGCCCGCTGAGCGGAGACCCGTATGCCCACCCTGCCCCCGGGGAGCCTTCCCCGCTTCACCGCCGCGGCCGTGCAGGCCGCGCCCGTCTACCTCGACCCCGCCGCCACCGTCGACAAGGCGGTCGCCCTGATCGCACAGGCGGCGGCCGCCGGCGCAGAACTCGTCGTCTTCCCCGAGGCGTTCGTCCCCGGCTACCCCTACTGGAACTGGACGATGAACCCGGTCCAGGGCTCGCCCTGGTTCGAGCGCCTCCACCGCGCCTCCGTCGACGTCCCCGGACCGTACGTCGACGCCCTGCGCGCCGCGGCCCGCCGGCACGGGGTCGTCCTCGTGATCGGGGTCAACGAGCGCGCCCCGCACAGCCTCGGCGTCCTCTACAACACCCTGCTCACCATCGGCGCCGACGGCGAACTCCTCGGCGTGCACCGCAAGCTGGTCCCCACCTGGGCGGAGAAGCTCACCTGGACCGGCGGCGACGGCAGCTCCCTGCGCGTGCACCGCACCCCCGTCGGGCCGCTCGGCGCCCTCGCCTGCGGCGAGAACACCAACACCCTGGCCCGCTTCGCCCTGCTCGCCCAGGGCGAACTGGTCCACGCCTCCTGCTACATCGCCCTGCCCGTGGCCCCCGCGGACTACGACATGGCCGACGCCATCGCCGTCCGTACCGCCGCCCACAGCTTCGAGGGCAAGGTGTTCTCCGTCGTGGCCTGTTCCACCATCTCCCCGGAGATCACCGACACCCTCGCCGGGGACGACGAGGAGCTGCGCGCCCTGTTCGACCGGCCGCGCAGCGCCCTGTCCGGGATCTTCGGCCCCGACGGCCGCCCCGTCACCGAACCCCTCGTCGACGACGAGGGCATCGTCTACGGCGAGATCGACCTCGGCCGGTGCATCCAGCCCAAGCAGATGCACGACATCACCGGCCACTACAACCGCTTCGACGTCTTCCGCCTCGAAGTCGACAACCGCCCCCGCCCGCCGGTGACCTTCACCGCGCCGCCCGCAGGCCCCCCGGCCACCACCCCTGAGGAGGACGTATGACCACCGAGCAGGACGACACCGCCCTCGGCCGCGCCCGGGTGTCCGACACCCCCGAACTCTCGGCGTACTACGCCGAACTCGGCGCCCTCGACGCCGGCGCGCTGTGGACCGTCGCCAACGAGATCGAACCCTGGTACCCGCAGCCCCGTTCCGTCCCCGTGCTGTGGCGCTACGAGGAGCTGCGGCCCCTGGTCCACAAGGCCCTCGGCCTCGTCAAGGCCGACGACGCGGGCCGCCGCGTGGTCATGCTCGTCAACCCCGGCCGCAAGGACGTCAGCGCCGCCGCCGGCCTGCTCTACACCGGCCTGCAGATCATGGGCCCGGGGGAGGCCATGACCGCCCACCGCCACCAGGCCGCGGCCCTGCGCTTCGTCCACGAAGGCACCGGCGCCTGGACGATCGTCGACGGCCAGAAGCTCAAGGTCGGCCCGCGTGACTTCGCGATCACCCCGAACGGCACCTGGCACGAACACGGCAACGACGCCGACGACGCTCCGGTCATCTGGCAGGACGGACTCGACATCCCCCTGGTCAACGCCCTGGACGCGGGCTTCTACGAGGTCCACCCCGAGCTGTACCAGACCCCCGGGAAGGTCATCAACTCCTCCGTCCTGACCTACGGGGCCCACCTGCTCCCGTACGGCTCGGAGCGGTGGACCCGGCCGTACTCGCCGCTGCTCGCCTACCCGTGGGAGCCCACCTACCAGGCCCTGCTGGACCTCGCGAAGACGACCGGGGGCTCCCCGTACGACGGGGTCATCGCCGAGTACGCCAACCCGCTCACCGGCGGCTCCGTCATGCCCACCATGGGAGCCCACATGCAGCTGCTGCGCCCCGGCCAGGCCACCCTGGCCCACCGGCACACCGGATCGGTGATCTACACGGCGGCCAAGGGCCGGGGAGTCTCCGTCATCGCCGGACGGCGGTTCGAGTGGCGCCGGGGCGACGTCTTCTGCGTCCCGTCCTGGGCCTGGCACGAACACCACAACCTCGATCCCGCCGAGGACGCCTGCCTGTTCTCCTTCAACGACTTCCCCGTCATGCGCTCCCTCGGCTTCCACCGCGAAGAGGCGTACGCGGAGCACGGCGGCCACCAGCCCGTCACCGCCTGACCCGACCCCCACCGGAGGAGCCCCACCATGCGCCTGCTCACCTACACCACCGCCGCCCGCCCCACCGCCGGACGCCTGGGCGCGGAGACCGACGGCCACGTCGTCGACCTCGCCGCCCTGGCCGACCACGCCGGCCTGCCCTTCCCGCAGGACCTGCTCTCCCTCGTCCGGGCGGGGGACGCCGCCCGCGAGACCGCCCGGCGGCTGCTGCGCGGGGCGCGGCCGGCCCATGCGGTCCACCCGCTGGACGAGGTCACCCTGTGCGCACCGCTGCGCCCGGGAAAGATCATCGGAGTCGGCCTCAACTACGTGGAGCACGTGGAGGAGTCCAGCCGCAGCCTGGACACCGACGAGGAACTGCCGCCCCGCCCGGTCCTGTTCGGCAAGCCCTCCACCGCGGTCACCGGCCCCGGCGCGCCCATCCTGCACAACGGGAACCTCACCGCGCAGCTGGACTGGGAGTGCGAACTCGCCGTCGTCATCGGCCGCACCGCGTCCCGGGTGACCGAGGAGGACGCGTACGACCACGTCTTCGGCTTCAGCATCGTCAACGACATCAGCGCCCGCGACCAGCGCCGCTCCGGCCAGTGGTTCTTCTCCAAGGGGCAGGACTCGTACGCGCCCTTCGGCCCGGTCGTCGTCACGGCGGACGCGATCCCCGACCCCATGAACCTGGACCTGTCGCTGCGCGTCAACGGGGTCACCAAGCAGAAGTCGAACACCCGGCACATGCTCTTCCCCATCGCCCGGCTCATCGCCGACATCAGCTCCGGCATGACCCTGGAGCCCGGCGACGTCATCGCGACGGGATCACCCTCCGGGGTGGGCGCCGGCATGGTGCCGCCGCAGTTCCTGCTCCCCGGTGACACGGTCGAGGCGACCGTCGAGGGAATCGGCACCCTCGCCAACCCCGTCGTCGACGCCCGCTGAACCGCCCCGCCGACCCCGCCCACCCCAGGAGTGCCCGTGCCGCCCCGCACCTACCGCATCGGCCAGATCGTGCCGAGTTCCAACGTCACCATGGAGACGGAGATCCCCGCCATCCTGCGCGCCCGCCAAGCCGTCGCCCCCGAAGAGCGGTTCACCTTCCACTCCAGCCGGATGCGCATGACCCACGTGACGCCCGAACAGCTCAAAGCGATGGACGCCGACTCCGACCGCTGCGCGCAGGAGCTGTCCGACGCCCGGGTCGACGTCCTCGGCTACGCCTGCCTCGTCGCCATCATGAGCATGGGCCTGGGCTACCACCGGGTCTCCCAGGAGCGGTTGCACGCCCGTACGGCGGAGAACGGCGCCCCCGCCCCGGTCGTGACCAGCGCGGGGGCCCTGGTGCACGGACTGCACACGATCGGCGCCCGGAAGATCGCCCTGCTCGCGCCGTACATGCGGCCCCTGACCCGGACCGTGGTGGACTACCTGACCCACGAGGGCATCGAGGTCCTCGACTACGAGGCCCTGGAGATCCCCGACAACCTGGACGTGGCCGCGCACGACCCGGCCCGTCTGCCCGCCCTCGCGCGGGCCCTGGACCACGCCGACGCCGACGCGGTCGTGCTCTCCGCGTGCGTGCAGATGCCCTCGCTCGGTGCCATCGAGGAAGCCGAACAGCTGCTGGGCAAGCCGGTGGTGTCCGCGGCCGTGTGCACCGCCCACCAGATGCTGCGGGCCCTGGACCTGCCGGCCTTCGCGCCGGGCGCGGGACACCTGCTCTCCGGCGCCTACGCCGAGGCACCCCTGCCCTCGTAGGGGGCGGGAGCCGCAGCCGGAGGGCTCCCGGGCCAAGGGCCGCCAGGGGCCAAGGGCCTCAGGGGGCGGCGCGCCGATATGATCGCGACCGCGTACAACGGAAGGCGATCATGTCGGACAGCCCCCTCAGGCCCAGCTCGTTGATCAACACGGTCTACGGAGCGTTCCTGCGCCGCCTCGGCTGCTGGATCTCCATCGCCGACCTGATCACCCTGATGGCGGAGCTGGACGTCGACGGCCCGGCGGTGCGCTCGGCGATCTCGCGGCTCAAGAAGCGCGGGGTCCTCGAACCGGAGCGCCGGGGCGCCACCGGCTACCGCCTCAGCCCGGCCGTCCACGCCGTCTTCGACGAGGGCGACCGCCGGATCTTCACCAGCCTCGAACCCGCCGACCTCGCCGACGGCTGGGCCATGGCCGTCTTCTCCGTACCGGAGTCCGAGCGCTCCCACCGCTACCAGTTGCGCACCCGGCTGACCTGGCTCGGCTTCGGCAACATCGCCCCGGGCGTGTGGCTGGCCCCCGGACGGCTCCTCGACGACGCCCGCAGCATGCTCGTCCGGCTCGGCCTCAGCGGGTACGTGCACCTGTTCGCCGCCGAGTACGCCGCCTTCAGCGACCTGCCGGAGACGGTCGGTTCCTGGTGGGACTTCCCCGCCATCCAGACGCAGTACGCCGCCTTCACCGACACCTACGCGCCGGTGGCGGCGCGGCTGGCGGCCGAGGGGGAGCCCGCCGCGGCCGAGGCGTTCCGCCACTACGTTCCGCTGCTCACCCAGTGGCGCCGCCTGCCCTACCTCGACCCCGGACTGCCGAGCGAGCTGCTGCCGGCCGACTGGAACGCGGTGGCGGCCCGCCGGCTCTTCCAGGAGCTCCACGCCGTCCTGCTCGGCCCCAGCCTGCGCCACGTCCGCGAGGTCACGGGCCTGCGCGAGGCCTGACCGGCCGTACGCCCCGCGCCGGTCCTACGGCAGGGGCGGCACCGTGTACGTCGGGATCGAGGGGTCGTTCAGGTCCGGCTTCCACGGCGTCCAGTCCGGCGTCGGGGTGTGCGGCGGCGCCGGGGGCGGGTTGGGGCCGCGGTAGGGGTTCTGCGGGACCTGCGCCGTGCGGGGGGCGGTGGAGGTCTTCGGGCGCGCGCCGGGGGTGGCCCCCGGAGCCGGCGTCTCGTCCGGCTCGGCCGGGGAAGCGGTCGCAGCCGCCGTGGGCGTCGTCGCGGAAGGGGACGCCGTCGCGCTCGCACTCGGGCTCGGGCTCGGGCTCGTGCTCGGCGGGCCCGGCTTGTCCGCGGTCGGGGCCTTGCTCCCGGAGCACCCGGCGAGCAGCAGACTGCCTGCGAGCACCCCGCCCACCAGCACACCGCGTACGCACAGCGCGGTCATGGACACCGGCACTCTGCCGTGAGGGCTGACGCCCACCGGCCACCTCCTGGAAAGTCATCTGATCAGTGCGCGGTGATCGTAGCCCAGGCCCGGGCAGCCGCCCCGCGCAGGCCGCCCCGGGGCGACCGCCCATGACCGGGCACCGGGACGTCAGGGCGCGCCCTCGCCCGCCCGTGCCAGGGCCAGGACCCCCGCGCAGATCAGGGCGATCCCCAGCACCTGGAGCAGCACCCACCACCCCGACCGCAGGTGCTCCTCGTACAGCACGACCCCGAGCATCACGCTGACGCTCGCGTCGCCCAGCGTCAGCGCGGGCTGCGAGGCCACCAGCGGGCCGCCCTGCATGGCGTGTTCGAGCAGCAGCAGGGCGCAGATGCCGGTCGCTCCGAAGGCGTACGTCTGCCAGGCGGTCAGGAACGCGCCGACACCGCCCTCGCCGAGCAGGGGCACGGAGTCCTTCATCAGGGCGGCCGTCAGGGCGTAGCAGATGGCGGTCGCCGCGCCCAGGCAGCCGGCCCGGGCCCGTCCCGGCGGTCGCCGCAGCCCGGCCGCCGCCAGCGCCACCACCGCGCCCGCGCAGGCCCCGAGCGCAGGGAACCACCGGTCGAGCGGTACGTGGGTGCGGTTCCCTTCGGGCGAGGCCGCGACCAGCGCCACCCCCAGCCCGACGACCACCGCCGCCACGGACAGCCACAGCGCGCCCCGCAGCCGCTGCCGCGCCGCGAGCGAGGCGATCATCAGCGCGAGCGGCAATTCCAGTACGAACAGCGGCTGTACGAGGACCAGCGGGCCCGTGGCCAGGGCCGCGGCCTGGCCCACTCCGGCCGCGATCACGGCCAGGATCCCGAAGAGCCAGCCGGGCCGTTTCAGCAGGTCGAGGACGAGTCCGAGGCGGAAGCCCTTGCTCTGCGGCACGGTCAGCGCGGCCCGGCGCTGGAGCACGGTGGCCAGCGCGTTGCTGAAGGCCGCGAACAGCGCGCAGAAGACCGGCAAGGCGATGCCCATCCGCCGATCCTCACCGTGCGCGCGGCGGTCCCGCCCCGCCGACACGCGTCCGCTGTGCCGATTCCGCCTGTCCGGGCCTCACCGGCCCCTGCCGGCACTGCCGGCGCCGATCCTCCCGTCGCGGGCCCGGCGCAGCGCCAACGACGCCAGGGCCTGCGGCGCGCCGGCCTGCCCCCGGATCCCGGGAAAGGCGTTGACGTCCACGATCAGCGGGGTGCCGCCGCCCGAGTCGATGACGTCGACCCCGTAGACGTCCAGCGCGAACACCTCCCCGGCCCGGCGCACCAGCTCCGCCCAGCCGTCCGGGAGTCCGGCCACGGCGAGGGTCCGGGCCGGGCCCCTCTCGCTCCCGGGTGCGAGCTCGGAGCGGCGCAGGGCGGCGAAGAGCCGGTCCCCGATCGCCCACAGTTTGTGGTCCCAGCCGCTGTTCGGGGTGAACTCCTGGACCACCACCGGCTCCTCGGGCCAGGCCTGCGCCAGCTCCCGCAGCCGCACCGGGTCGTCGACCCGGGCCACCAGGTCCTCCCGGCGGCTGTAGCGGCTCTTGACGACCACGGGGGAGCGCAGCGGCCCGCCGGACGCCCAGCCCGAGAGGGTGTCGTACGTACGGGTCCCCGCGAACGGCAGTCCCGCCGCCACGGCCAGCTCCGCCATCGCCGTGCGGTCCTGGCAGAGCGCCGTCGCCGCTGCCGAGTTGACCACCGGCGCCCCGCGCCGCTCCAGCTCCTCGGCCAGGGCCAGCGCCTGCGCGGTCCTGGACTTGAGCAGGTACACGTCGGCCAGGTCGTCCGGCGCAGCCCCGGCCGCCGCCGGGTCCAGCGAGTCCACCCGGTGTCCGCCGACGCGCAGCACCGCCGTCGCCGCGGCCAGCAGCGGGTGGTCCGGCTCCGGAGTGATCAGGCAGATCCTCACCGGGCCTCGCCCACCCGCGAAGCGGTCGCCTGCGCGGGAAACGACACCGCAAGCCCCCGCGGCGGCGACGGTTCGGGGCGGACCGCCGCACCACCGGCCGCCGCCAGCCCGAGCACCGCACGCGCCACCCGGGCCGCCGCATCGGGGACCTGGCGGAAGCTCGGGAAGTCGTTCACGTCCACCACCACCGGCCCGTGCGGGCCCAGCAGCACGTCCACCCCGTACAGGTCGAGCCCGTACACCTGCCCGACCTGCGCGGCGATCGCGGCGACCTCCGCCGACAGCGGCACCCGCCGCTCCCGTACCGCGGGGTCCGGGTGCAGCGGGGAGCAGCGCTCGGTGGCGAACAGCTCGCCGCCGACCGCGTACACCTTGATGTCGGTGCCGCAGTTGGGCACGTACGGCTGGGCGATGAGCAGGTGCTCGCCCGCCAGCTCCGGCAGCAGGGCCTCCAGCCGCCCCGGTGAGGACACCAGGTGCACCGCCCGCCCGGAGCTGCCGTCCGCGGGTTTGACGACGAGCGGGTACTCGGAGCCCGGTATCTCCCTCAGCAGCTCCGGCCGCGCCACCGCGTACGTCGGCGGCACCGGCAGGCTTCCGGTGCGCCCGATGGCGGCGGCCAGCGCCTTGTCCCGGACACCGCGGATCGAGCGGGCGTCGTTGACCGTGGTCGTCCCGGCGGCGGCCGCCGCTTCGAGCAGCGTCAGCCCCGGCCCGCCGGAGACCGTCTTGAGCACCCAGGCGTCGTGGGTGCCCGAGGCCACCACCTCGGTCATCCGCAGCAGCGATCCGCCCGGCCGCACCACGTCCACCCGGTGGCCCCACGCGACCAGTTGCCGGATCACCTCGTTCGGCATGCCGTCGTGGCGGTAGTGCTCCTCCACCAGGAAGCAGAGCCTCATGCACCTTCCCCATATGTTCCGGACGTCCGCCGATCCCGTCCGGCGAGTTGTGACGTCACAGGATGTCATGGAGCGCTATGTGATGATCGGCCCGTATGGCCGGTGGACATCCCGGGACATCCACCGGTCCGTCACCCCCGGTCCCTCAGACGCCCGGCCCCTCACTCCCGGTTCCGCACCCTGCTGTGCACTCCCCGGTGCGTCGTGGCCTCCCGGGCTGCTTCCCGGGCTTCCCAGGCTCCGGCGCGGCATCGCGGCGCGGCCGCCATCGGGCGCAACGGCGCAGGTCCGGACGGCCGCTGCGGCCGCCCGGACCTGCCGGACCTCCCGGATCGCCCGATGGGACGGGACCGTTACGTGCGCACCGGTACCGAGACGAAGGCCTTGCCCGCCTCGTTCTCGACGAGGACCTCCTTGACCTGGGAGGGGTCCACCGCCGCCGAGCCGTCCAGGGCCGCGCCCTTGCCCTCGCCGTTGTCCTGGCTGCCCACGACCCAGCCGCCCGCGGTGGTCCGCGTACCGTCCTTGGCCACCACGACCAGCCGGCAGCGCTCTCCCGAGGGCACCCCGGTCACCGCCGCGTGCACCCGCACCCACTTGGCGGCCGGGGTGACCTGCACGGTCATCCGGGCGCCGGTACGGACGTCGGTGGCGGACGCCACCCGCGTGCCCGGCACCGGAACGGGCGCCGTCGGGGACGCGGGGGCCGTGACCGCCGGGGACGGCGGGGGAACCTGCGCGACGGTCTCGCCGCTGCCGCCCAGTTGCGCCCCGGCCCAGAACACGGCCGCCAGCGAGGCCGCGGCGGCGAGCCCCGCGAGGGCCAGGCGGCGCCGCCGCGCGCCCGCCACCTCGCCCCGCACCTGCCGCAGCGTCCGCTGCAACAGCAGATCGCCGCCCTGGGGCGGGCCGTCGAGGAAGGCCTCCGCGGGCACCTCGCCCAATGCCGCCTCCATCTGCCGCAACGCGGCCACCTCCTCCCGGCACTCCACACAGCCGCTCATGTGCTCCTCGACCCGGCGCGCGTCCTGGGCGTCGAGGACACCGAGGACGTACGGTCCGAGCTGTTCCTCCTCGTGCCGCTGCCGGTTCATGCCACCACCTCCTGCAGTCCGGCGGGCTGCTGGGGCGGCCTGCCCGTTCGTCTGCCCTGCCGGGCGTTCCTCTCGCGGGCGCTGTTCTCCCGGAAGGCCTCGCGCAGGGCCTTGAGCGCGTAGTGCGAGCGCGATTTGACCGTGCCCGCCGGAATGCCGAGGCTGTCGGCGGCCTCGGCGACACTGAGCTGGCGGTAGTACAACTCCTTCAGCACGTCGCGGTGTTCCGGGGAGAGCCGGTCCAGGGCGCCCATCACGGTCATGGTGTCCACGACCGCGTCGGCGTGGTCGGCCTCCACCGGGGGAGCGGCCGCCGTGCCGGAGACCTCCGCCGGGCGGGCCGCCTTGGCCCGGTAGCGGTCGGTGATGATGTTGCGGGCCACCGTCAGCAGCCAGCCGCGCACCGATCCCTTTCCGTTGACCAGGACCTCCGAGTGCCGCCAGGCCCGGATCAGCGTCTCCTGGACGACGTCCTCGGCGGCGGCCCGGTCCCCGGTCAGCCGGGTGGCGTAGGCGAGCAGGGCGTGGCCGTGCTCCTCGTACACCGACCTGATCAGTGCCTCGTCGGTCGAGCCCCGCCGCGTACGGGGCCACAGTGGTCCGGCCATCTCACCCTCTCCGTCTTCCTCGCCCAGTGGTGCGGTCAGAACACGCGGCCCGGCCGGGGCCGGTTCATGTGACGCGCATCACTCAGGTGCGGCATGTGAGGCCCTCGTTGAGGCAGTCGACGAGAGCGGCCATCTGCCCGTCCGTCATGGCGTTCACGAACATCGCGTGGTCCGTCCGCGGGCTGTGCCGCTGCTCGGGGAAGGAGTCGACGGCGACGGGCGCCCCGGCGGGCACCTCGTACGCGAGGGAGATGCGCAGCTGCGGTACGGGGAAGGTGCCCTGCGGGCAGACGCCGCCCGCGGCGGGGAAGACGAGGTGCGCGCGGTGGTCCGGGCTCGCGGTGTCCAGACCGTTCCAGCAGCTGGGGAAGACGAGCGTACGGGTGAGGCGGTCCCCCGCGGGGCAGCGCGGATAGCTGGTGGTGTGCCGGTCGGGGGAGCCGGAGCAGCCCCAGCGGGCGCGGACGCCGGCCGCGCTGCCGGCGGTGTACGCCACCGCGTCGCCGGTCATCGCCCGCAGGAAGCGGGGCATCGCCACGACCTTGCTGACCGGACTGCCGCGGAACTCCACGGACACCGCGGACTCGGGCACGATCCGGCCCGAGTTGCCGTGCCCCGCGGCGTGCTCGTGGGGGCCGGCGCCCGGCTGGTCCGGGCGGCGCAGGACCGGCCAGTAGTACGTGGAGCGGTCGCCTCCGTGGCAGCTGGTCGCTGCGGCGGCCAAGGAGGCCTCCGTCGACGAGGCGTCCGTCGACAGGTTCCCCACGTAGGCGTGGGTGTGGTGGGCGCCGGAGCGCAGTCCGGGGGAGACCACCAGGTTGTCCTCGTTGTAGTGGCCCTCCTCGTTGCGCCCGCAGTCCACCGTCACCCGGCCGGCCGAGGCGTCGGGGCCGCTCGGCCGGGGATCGTCGGAAGTGGGCGGTACGTCACGTATGTCCACGAAGTCCCCGGCATGCGCACCGTAAGGGGATGATCCGCCCCCGCCGGACGCCCGCGAGGCCCCGAGCGCCGCGGCAGTCAGCCCGGCGCCCAGGACCAGACAGACGAGCAGGGTGAGCAGGCGGTGTTCATTCCCCATGCGGATCACGGTTGCCGGTGTCCGGCGCAGCGTCAACCTGGCATCCCACATGTCGGCCGGCGCCGTGCCGGCCCGGGCGGCAGGCGTCTTCCCCGGGGCCCCTCCGGCGCCGTGTCCGGGCCGTGTCCAGGGCGGTGCCGAACCGCCGAATTCCGGCCATTCCGGGGCGCGCCGCGCCTCCTTGCCCGGCCGGACGGCGCTCGCGCACAGTACGCGGCATGACACCCGCCGAGCTCCTGTACGCCCTCGCCCGCACCCGAGCCTCGCTCGACGGCGCCGAGGTGACCTTCTGGTGGACCGGGGACGTCCACGCCTGGGCCCCCGGCCGGCCCTACGAGAGGATCCTGGGCTTCGAAGGCCTCAACGTGGCCCGCCTGACCGGGGACGAGGAGACCGGCGGCTTCCGGCTCCTGACCCGCGAAGCCGCCTTCTACCTGGACCCGCGGACGCGCGAGATCCTGGACACCTGGCAGGACAAGCCGGTGGTCCACGTCTGGAACGACCCGGCCAACCAGAGACTGCGGCCCTTCCCGGTCCCCTTGACCGAGCTCGGCGACCAGGTCTGCTTCAGCCTGGAGATCCCGCTCGCGTACCCCTCGCCGCTCCCGGTCGCCGACTACCCGCTGAACTCCGCCGACGACACCTACCGCGCCCTGGAGCTGTTCCAGTTCTTCGCACCCCGCACGGTGCTGACCACCGACGCACCGAGCGTCCCCTGCACCATGTCCTGGACCCGGATGTCCCCGTGGCTGCCCTGGATGGAACAGGGCGCACGTCCGGGCGGCCTCACCTTCCACTGCCGCGGCCGCAAGCTCGGCTCCTACGCCGAGGTCCCCGAACGCACCCGCGCCCACATCGCGGCCCACCGTCCCGAGTTCGCGCACGCACCGCAGGAGTGGACGGAGCCGAACGAGACCAGCTGGACGTACTTCCGCAGGCTCCACCCCCGCCCGCAGGGCCGCTGAAGGGGCCCGTTAGGGTCGGCACCAGCAGGTGTAAGGGGGAAGTAAGAGGGGCGCGAGGGGGTCGACAAGGGTTTTCCCCGTATCGGGTTCATCCCCGCGTTGCCTACTGTCTGCCCACCGGCGATCTTTCCGCCCCGAACGGCCCCCGCCCCAACCCCACATGGTGCGAAGCCGTCAGGCCGGGGGGACCGCCTGCACCGCCGTTGTCCCTGCCCCGCCGAAGCGGCCGGGACGACGCGGCGAGCAGCGGTGGCCGGGACGGGTCTGACCAGCCCGTCCCCGGCCCCGTAGCCGCCGGCTCACCTCCCACACAGCTCCAACCGGCCGTGTCGGCCTGCCCGGACCCGGCCCGCGAAAGGGAACACAGTGCACGCATCGAGACGCAGGCTCATATCCGTGGTGGCGATGTCCGTCACCCTGCTGGCCGGCTCCGCCACCGCCGCCGTCGCCGTCAACGCCGCCGAGCCCGCCCCGGCCGCCGCTTCGGCCCTCCCGGCCCCGGCCGCGCCCACCGCGCCCGCGCCGGTCGAGAAGCTGATCGTCGGATACAAGTCCTCCGCCGCCGAGGCCAGCTCCAACACGGCCGCCGCCGACGACGCCGCCGCCAAGGGCAAGAAGGCCGGCAAGAACGCCAAGTTCGACCGCCGTCTCGGCACCGGTGCCGCACTGGTCAACCTCGGCGGCGCCGCCGCCCCGGCCGACGCGGCCAAGGTGATGGCCCAGTTCCGCGCCGACCCGGACGTCGCCTACGTCGAGCCGGACTCCCGCGCGTACGCCATGGCCACCCCGAACGACACCGAGTACGCCAAGCAGTGGGACCTCTTCGAGCCCACCGCCGGCATGAACGTTCCTGCCGCCTGGGACAAGAGCACCGGCTCCGGCGTCACCGTCGCCGTCATCGACACCGGCTACGTGACCCACTCCGACGTGGCCCCGAACATCGTGGCCGGCTACGACTTCATCTCGGACTCCACCGCCGCCCGCGACGGCAACGGCCGCGACAGCAACCCGGCCGACCAGGGCGACTGGAGCGCGGCCGGCGAGTGCGGCACCGGCTCCACCGCCAGCGGCTCCTCCTGGCACGGCACCCACGTGGCGGGCACCATCGCCGCCGCCACGAACAACGCCAAGGGCGTCGCCGGCATCGCGTACAACGCGAAGATCCAGCCCGTCCGCGTCCTCGGCAAGTGCGGCGGTGCCACCTCGGACATCGTCGACGCCATCACCTGGGCCTCCGGCGGCTCCGTCGCGGGCATCCCGGCGAACGCCACGCCCGCCAAGGTGATCAACATGAGCCTCGGCGGCTCCGGCACCTGCTCCAGCAGCTACCAGAACGCGATCAACGCCGCCGTCGGCCGCGGTACGACCGTCGTCGTCGCCGCCGGCAACAGCAACGCGGACGCGAGCGGCTTCACGCCCGCCAGCTGCAACAACGTGATCACCGTGGCCGCCAGCAACCGCACCGGCGACCGCTCCTTCTACTCCAACTACGGCGCGAAGATCGACGTCACCGCCCCGGGCGGTGAGACCCGCCGCGCCACGGACACGCCCGGCACCGTCACCACCCCCGAGAACGGCATCCTCTCCACGCTGAACTCCGGCACCACCACCCCGGGCTCGGAGATCTACAAGCCCTACCAGGGCACCAGCATGGCCTCCCCGCACGTCGCGGGCCTCGCCGCCCTGATGGTCGCCGCCAAGCCCTCGCTGACCCCGGCGCAGGTCGAGTCCGCGATCAAGGCCAACGCCCGCACCCTGGCCGGCACCTGCACCGGTGGCTGCGGCGCCGGTCTGGCCGATGCGGCCGCCACCGTGAACGCGGTGACCTCCACCCCGTCCACGGCGTTCGAGAACACCACGAACGTGTCCATCGGTGACAACACGACCGTGGAGAGCCCGATCACCGTCAGCGGTGTGGCCGGCAACGCCCCGGCCGCCCTCGCGGTCAACGTGAACATCGTGCACACCTACATCGGTGACCTGAAGGTCGACCTGGTGGCCCCGGACGGCTCCGTCTACACCCTGCACAACCGGGCGGGCGGCAGCACCGACAACATCAACCAGCAGTACACCGTGAACGCCTCCTCGGAGGTCGCCAACGGCACCTGGAAGCTCCGCGTCAACGACAACGCCGCGGGCGACACCGGCTTCATCGACTCCTGGAGCCTCGGCTTCTGAGGATCCCCCGGGATCTTGGCGAGGGATCGGTAGTACCGACCTTGTGAACGCTGCGGACCTGCTGATACACCGCGTATCGGCAGGTCCGCAGCGCTTTCCCGACCGCTGACTGAATTCTGCGTCACAATCCGGTTCCACCCGGCATCCGACCTCGTATTGTCGCCTCTCACAGGTAGGGCACAGGTGTGGGGACCGAGAGGCTGGTGGCTGTGCGTGGTGGCGGCGACGGGGCACGCTGACACGACCGTCGGACACGGTGAACTGATCAAGGCGGTCGACCGGGCATTGACCGCGCACGGGCGTGCGCTGCTCACCGGTCCCGCCGGCGCGGGCAAGACCGAGGTGGTCCGCGCCATCGCGGCCGCGGCCGAAAACCGCCACGAGACCGTGCTCCACCTCGCCCCCGAGGCTGCGGACCAGTGGATACCCGAGGCCTCCGCCGCAGCCCTGCTCGCCTCCGTGCCCTGCGCCGCGCTGGAACGCCTCTCCGGGCCCCAGCGCACGGCCATCGCCTTCCTGCGCCGCGAGACCGACGCGCCCCGGGCCGGCCGCGACCACGTGGCGCTGCGCCTCGCCGTCGTCGAGGTGCTGCGCACCCTCGCCGCCCAACGCCCCGTCCTGCTCGCCCTCGACAACGCCCAGTGGCTCGACGCGGAAAGCGCCGATCTGCTCCGGTTCGCCCTCCGGCTGACCCCGCCCGGCGTACGGGTCCTCGTGGCGGAATGCGTCCAGGGCGGCGCCCCGGTGGCCGAACCCCTCTGCGGTCCCGGCACCCCGGCGATCCGCGTGCCCCCGCTCGGCGCCGACCAGGTGGCCGAACTGCTCGTCCGCCACGGCCTGCCCGCCCGGCTCGCCGGCCGCATCCACCAGGCCAGCGGCGGAAACCCCCGCCTCGCCCTCGCCCTCGGCCACTCCCTCGCCGAAGCCGCCGGGGCCCGCGAGGGCAGCGCCCACCACGCCGACGGCCTGCCGCTGTCCGGGCAGGCCCGCGAGGTGGCCCGCCGACTGCTCGCCGAAGCCCCCGCCCAGGCCCGCCGCACCCTGCTGCTCGCCGCCCTCGCCGCGCGCCCGACCACCGCCCTGCTGCGCCGGGCCGGGCGCCCCGACGCCGAGGCCGAGCTCGCCCAGGCCGAACGGGCCGCGCTCGTCACCGTGGGGGAGGACGGAGCGGTCTCCTTCACCGCGGGGGCCCTGCCGATGGCCCTGGCCGCCGACGCGGGCTGGCCCGAACGCGCCGCCGGCCACGCCGCGCTGGCCGGAGCCGTCGACGATCCCGTCCAGGCCGTACGCCACCGGGCCCTGGCCGTCGACACCCCCGACGAATGGCTCGCCGCCGAGATCACCGAGGCCGCCGCGGCCTGCCGTAGACGGGGGCAGCGGGCGCTGGCCGCCGAACTCGGCCTGCTGGCCGCCGAACGCACCCCTTCCGACCGGGCCGGGGAGGAACTGGCCCGGCTCGTCGCCGCCGCCGAGGACGCCGGCTGGGCCGGCCGCGCCGACCTCGCCCGCCGGGCCACCCGGGCCGTACTGGCCCGCGACGCCTCGCCGGCCGACCGGGTACGGGCCCGGCTCGCCGTGATCGACGCCGCCGGGCAGGCGCTCGCCGCCCTCGACGAGACCTTCGCCTACGCCATGGCCGACGCCGAGGGCGACCCCGCCCTCCAGGCGGCGGTGCAACTGCGGATCGCCACGAAGTACAACCTGAGCGACGGCGACCCCGTCCGCTCCCGCGACGCGGCGGCCGAGGCCGGCGAGCTCGCCGCCCGGGGCGGCGACCAGGTCGCGGAGGCCATGGCGCTGACCGTACGGGCCCGCATGGGCCGCATCCTCGGGGACCCGGACGCCGAGGACATCCTCGCCGAGGCCCTGGCCCTGCCCGCGCCCGAGGTGCCGCTCGGCATGCGCAACGCGCCGCAGTACCTGGCCGTCCGGCACGCCCTCTTCGACGACCGCCTCGCCGCCGCCCGCCGCGAGCTGATGGTGCTGCTGCCCGCCGTCCGGCGCACCGGCTCCGCAGAGGACGTCTTCGAGGTGCTGCGCAGCCTCACCGAGGTCGAGCTGCGCAGGGGCAGGTGCGCCGTGGCGTCCGCGCACGCCCGCAGCGCGCTGGAGCTGACCATCGAGGCGGGCCTCTCGCCCGGCCCCGCCTGGTACGTCGCCGCCATGGCGGAGTCCGCCGGCGGCGGCTTCGCGCGGGCCGCCGGATACGCCCGCCGCGGCATCCAGGCCTCCGAGGAGGAGCACGACCAGGTGTTCCTCTCGCGCAGCCTCTACGCGCTCGGGCTGGTCGAACTGGCCACGGGGGAGGCCGCCAAGGCGGTGGCCACGCTGCGCCGGGTCGCCGAACTGGAGGAGGCCCAGCAGGTCGTCGACCCGTCCATCCTGCGCTGGCACGGGGAGCTGGCCGAGGCGCTGGTCGCCGCCGACGCCCCCGACGAGGCCGCCGCCCTGCTCGCCGAGGTCCACCGGGTCGCCGTGGACCTCGGGCGGACTTCCGTGGTGGCCGCCCTCGACCGGGCGCGCGGCCTGTGCCTGTCCGCCCGCGGGGCCGCCGACGAGGCCGTGGCCTTGCTGGAGGACACCGCGCAGCGGTTTGCCGCCCTCGAACTGCCCCTGGAACGCGGCCGTACGCTGCTCGCCCTCGCCCGGGTCGAGCGCCGCAGGCGCCGCCGAGCACCCGCCCGCGCAGCCCTCCTGGCGGCGGCCGCGACCTTCGCCGAGGCCGGCGCCAAACCCTGGGCCGAACTCGCGGGCGACGGCAGGGAGCAGGCCTCCGAACCGGGCGCCGCCGTCGCCCTGACGGCCTTGACGGACGCGGAGCGCCGCCTGGCGCTCCTGGTCGCCCAGGGGGCGAGCAACCAGGAGGCGGCCGCCAAGCTGTTCGTCAGCGTCAAGACGGTCGAGGCGCGGCTGACCCGGATCTACCAGAAGCTCGAAGTGCGCTCCCGGGCGCAGCTGGCCACGGTGCTGCAGGGCCGCTGACGGCCGGGTCAGCAGCCCAGGCGGTCGCCCGGGGTCACGCCCAGCAGTTGCGTGAAGCTCTGGTAGGCGTTGATCCGGCTCTGGACCTGGGCGGGGTTGCCGCCGTTGCATTCCAGGGAGCCGTTGATGGAGCGGATCGTCTCACCGAAGCCGGCGCCGCTGACCATGGCGGTGTGGGCCGTCATCGTGCCGGGGCCGTTCTGCGTGTTCCAGTACCAGAGCGCGGTCTTCATCGCGACGGACGGATCCTGTTCCACCAGGTACGGGTTGGCGAGCAGGTTGATGCCGAGGGCGTCGCCGGCCGCCTTGTAGTTGAAGTTCCAGCTGAGCTGGATCGGGCCGCGGCCGTAGTAGGCGGCCTGTCCCGCGGGGCAGCCGTAGGGCCGGCTCGCATCGCAGTAGTGCGGGTAGTTGGCCGTGTTCTGCTCCACGATGTACACGAGCCCGCCGGTCTCGTGGGAGACGTTCGCCAGGAAGGCGGCGGCCTCGCGCCGCTTGACCGTGTCGTCGCCGGTCGTGGCGAAGGCCGGGTACGCGGACAGGGCCGCGACCAGGCCGTCGTAGGTGTAGAAGGGGTTGCGGTTCGGGAACATCGAGTTGAACTGGGCCTCGGAGACCACGAATCCGGCAGGGTTGCCGGTGCCCGGATCGGGGTCCTGGCCGCCGCTGCCGCCGCAGACGCCGAGGTCGGACCAGACCCCCCACTGGCCGGTGGTGCCGGGGGTCTCCCCCTGCGTCCACCACTTCGCCTGCCAGTTGTGGCCGCCGTACGAGGCGCTCATGCCGTTGGTGTAGACGGCCGAGGCGGCCCACGGGCCGGCGCAGGCCGCTGCCGCGGCGGCGGGGGAGGCGGGGAGCGCGAGGGCGAGACCGAGGGTGGTCGCGGCGGCCGCTGCCAGGGCGAGGGCGCGGCGACGAAGCGCACGTATCACGGAACTGCTCCTTCAGTGGGGGGAGTTGCCGTGGGCGGTGGGGGCCGGCAACCAGGGCCACTGAAGCGAACATGGTCTGGACCTGTCAAGGTCTAGACCAAAAAGGAGCGCGGACCGCGCAAAAACGTCGGACTGCGACGGGCGCGGGCGGCAACGAGCAGGCCCGGGGGTGGCGCCGCACCCCCCCCACCGCA
>NZ_JBEXRC010000045.1:0-65580 GCF_040612915.1 Streptomyces sp. NPDC006326
GAGGGCCTCGGCCTGATGGGCATGAGCGCCCACTACGGAGCCACCGACGAGGCCGGCCGGTCCGCGCCCCCTCCCGGTGGGCAGCCTGCTCGTTACGGGGCGCCGAAGGTCAGGGTCAGCTGCGGCGTCCCCTCGTTCGCCTGGGCCTCGGAGGACCACAGCCACAGGGCGTCCGTGCCGGTGCTGGTCAGGGCCAGGCCGTAGGCGGTGCCCAGGGCGCCCGCGACGGTGGCCGTGTTCAGTGCCGCGGTGTGCACCGCGGAGCCGTCGGGGACGCCCGCGAAGCCGCCGAGCGCGGGGGCGCCCACCGCCGGGCGGTTGGTGTACGTCGTCCCGCCCTCGGTCCAGGCGCCGGTGACCGGGACCACGGAGACCGTGTCCGCCGTACCGGCTCCGCTCATGGTGCTGGTCTTCACGCTGAGCACGGCCGATTTCAGGACCGTGCCGGCGGGCGCGGCGGGCAGGTCGAAGCGCAGGTAGGAGGCGTAGAAGGAGCTGCCCCGGACGGCGAGCGAGCTCGACGTGCCGTAGTTGGCCTCGGGGGCGCCGGCGTTGGCGTAGGTGTCCTCGGCCGCCGTCACGCGGACGACGGAGTCGGCCGGGGCGGACGCCAGGGCGTAGTGGTTCTGCACCTGCGCCGCGCTCAGGACGCTCGGGTAGACGGCGGTCTCGTCCAGCCGGCCCGCCCAGTACTCACTGGTGGGGCGGTCGGGCCAGCCGCCGAGGCTGTCGCCGCCGGCGTGCCAGTATCCGGAGAAGTTCTCGTGCGTGGTGACGCCCAGGGTGCCCTTCTGGGCGCCGTCCACGTAGAGGACCATGCCGCCGGGCCCCTGGGTGGCGACGACGTGGTGCCACTTGTCGTCGTTGTAGCTGCCGCTGGTGGTGATCGTGCGGGTGGCGCCGGTGTAGACCCCGTAGACGAGCCGCCCGTCATTCGTCATGTAGATGTGCTTGTCGTACTGATTGCTGCCGCGGGTCTGGTTGCTGCCGAAGCCGAACAGCTTGCCGCCGCGGGTCGTGTTCGTCCTGAACCAGGTCTCCAGGGTGTAGCTGCTGCCCACCGTCTGCCGCTTGTCCCCGTAGACCTGCGTGTCGCTGCCGTTGAAGCCGATCGCCGTGCTCGCTCCCGACACCGCGCCGGGGCTCTGGCGCAGGGCCGGGGCGTTCAGGTGCACGCCGTTCTGGTTGCCGCCGTTCGAGGAGTCGGCGGCGAAGGGCAGCGCCGGCTCGTCGTAGCGCCAGAACAGCTGCGCGCCGTCCGTGCGCACCTGGTTCGGGTAGGCGTCGACCGAGGCCGGCACCGTCACGCTCGCGGTCCCCGACAGGGCGCTGGTGTTCCCGGCCGCGTCGCTCGCCGTCACCCGGTAGGTGTAGGTCTGGCCCGCCGTGACGGTGGTGTCGGTCCAGGAGGCCTGCGGGCGGCGGAAGAACAGGGAGTCCGCCGTGACGGTGGCGATCGGGGCGGCCGCGCCGCCCCGGTAGATGCGGTACGTCAGCGCACTGTCGTCCAGGTCGAGGCTGGTACGCCAGCGCACCTGTACCTCGCCGGGCTTGAAGCTGACGGCGCTCGCCACCGGGACGGTGGGAGCGCCCGTGTCGCCGGTGGAGGAGAACCGGGTCAGGCTCTGCTGCGCCGCGCCGTTGACGGTGGTGAACTCGCCGCCGACCCAGAGGTACGGGACCCCGCCGCGGGAGCCCACCGTCATCACCCGCGGGCCGATGCCCTCGCCGATGCCGTCGTTGGTGTCGGGGGCCCAGCCCAGTTTTCCGGTGCCGCCGGTGGGCTGGGCGAGCAGGTGGTGGCGCTGTCCGTCGGGGAACTCGCCGACGCTGGAGCAGTCGTGCGCGTGCGAGGCGCTGTAGAGGACGTTCTGGTACGGGAGGACCGCCTGGGTGGCGCCGAGGCAGGTGTCGCGCCAGCGCTGGTTGAAGCCGGCGAGGTCGAGCGCGATCCGGCCGTCGAAGACGCCGCCGCCCGTGCCCTCGTTGGCGGTGTAGAAGCCGGTCGCGTCGGCAGCGATGTCCTTGACGACGGAGTTGGTCTCGATGAAGCCCGGATAGGCCTTGGTGAGTGCGCCGCTGGTGGCGTCGACGACGGCCAGCGCATGCGTGTCCGTCCCGTTGACGGTGAAGAAGTCGCCGCCCAGGACGACACGGCTGCCGTCCGGGGTGACCTCGACGGCACGGCCCGGCTCGTCCGCGTCGGCCCTGAAGGGCCGCAGGGAGCCGTCGTCCGCGTCCACGGCGGCGAAGCGCTCGCGCGGTTGGCCGGCCACCGTCAGGAAGTCGCCGCCCGCGTAGACGGTGTCACCGGTGACGGCGAGGGCCCGGACGGTGGCCGCGAAGGCGGGGCGGAACGAGGGCTTGACGGTGCAGGTGGCGACGTCCACGGCGGCGAGGCTGGAGACGGGGGTGCCGTTGACGGCGCCGAAGTAGCCGCCCGCGTAGAGCGTCTTCTTGTCCGGCGAGAGGGCCAGGGCGCGTACGGTGGCGGTTCCCGCGCCGACGGTGAAGGACAGCGTGCAGGAGGTCGGGGCGCCGGTCGCCGCGTCGAGCGCCGCGAAGTTCACCGCCGGCCGCTCGGTGCCTGCGGCCCCCTCGGGGGGACGTACGGCGGAGAAGGTACCGCCGGCGAACACGGTCCCGCCCGCCTCGGCGAGGGCCCAGACGACGCCGTCCGGCTGCCAGGTGGGCAGTGGGTCCGCGGTGAAGGCCACGGGCGGGGTGACGGCCGCCGCCTGCGGGGCCAGGCCGAGGCCGACGCCCGCTCCGGTTCCGGCGAGGGACAGGGCGAGGGCGGCCGCCAGGCCTCTGGTTCTGCGCATGAACCCCCCAGTTCGGTGTCGCTGTGCGGTGTGGCCGGCGACGGGCGTACCGCCGTCCCCGAGCGTGCGTACGGCCGCACCCTAGGCCGAATCACCGCCCGTTTCACCGCACTTGGCACATCGGGTGCAGGATTGCCGCGGGACCGCCGCCGGGCCCGGCGGGCGGGTCCCGGGCCGCCACCGCCCGGATGATCCTGGCGAAAGCGCCCGCGCGGGGGGCCGCGCCGCTCTACCGTGCCCTGAGGGGGACGGCACTCGAAGGGGTGGGGCGGATGGACGAAGAAGAGGACGTGCGGCTGGCGAGGATCACCCCGGAGATCTCCCGCCGCACGCTCACGATGCTGCGCGGGCTCGCCGGGCTGGAGCCACCGGAGCAGGTGCCCGAGAACGCGATGGTCGTCGCGGACGAGATCCTGGCCGAGCACGGCACCGACGGACTGCGGGTGCTCGTCATGACCCTGGCCTCCTGGGCGACGGCGCAGATCGAGAACGTCGCCGAGCTCAGCCGGCGCAGCCACGAGGCGGTGCTCGACGCGATGGAGCTGGCCTGCCTGGAGGCCAATGCCGAGGAGTAGCGGGCGGCCGGCGGGCCGGGCCGGCCACGGCCCGCCGGGCGTCCTGGCGGGCCGGTCGGCGCGGGCGCGCCACCGGTCCGCCGGACCACGGCTGCGATCACGCGGGCTTCGGCGACACTGGGGGTAGCGGGGGGCCCTGATCGGAGGCCGTCGTGAGCACACCTTCCCCCATCCGCATCGCCGCCGTCCTCTCCGCCGAGCACCGCGGACGGCTGATGTCCCAGGCCCGCGAGGTCAACTTCGCCGAGAACGCACGGATCTTCGAAGAGGGAGGCCCGGCGGAGTCCTTCTGGATCGTGCGCTCCGGCACGGTGACCCTCCAGGTCCCCGTACCGGGCCGCCGCCGGCCCGCCCCCGTCGAGAACCTCGGCCCGGGTGAGCTGGTGGGCTGGTCGTGGCTGTTCCCGCCGTACGTGTGGCAGCTGAGCGCCGAGGCGATGACCCCGGTGCGCGCCTACGAGTTCGACGCGGGCAGCGTGCGGATGCTCATGGACGCCGATCCCGCCTTCGGCTCGGCCATCGGCCACTGGGTCGGGCGCGTCCTCGCCCTGCGGCTCCAGCAAACTCGCACGCGGCTGCTCGACCTCTACCTCCCGCGCGCCGCATCGGCCCTGTAGAACCGGGGTTCCCCAAAGGTTTCAGCGCGTGTGTTCGGCCGTTTCGGCGGGGCGCTGCGGTACTGGTCAGCGGCCCGGCACCGCTGCTGTCTGCACGCATGCGCTTACGATCGGTGACGAGAAATAGGGGTGCGAACGAGCGTTCGCGACCGTGGTGGGCAAGACTCCTGTCCGCTATCCGACACAACCCAACCAAGGAGTTCGAAATGCGGTCCATCGCAAAGGGTCTCGGCCTCGGTTCCGCCGCCATGGCGCTCACCGCGTTCACGGCACTGGCCTGGCCCGGAGCTGCCGACGCCGCGCCGTCCGGTACGGAGAGCCTGTACGCGCCCTCCGCCCTCGTCCTCGGCGTCGCCCACGGGGAGGACGCCTCGACCGGCACCGTACTGCGCGCGGTGACGCTGGTGTGTGCGCCGAAGCCGGGCGGAACCCACCCGTCGCCGAAGGCCGCGTGCGCCGAACTGCGGGCGAACGCCTCCGAGCTGGACGCGCTCGCCGCTCCGCAGGGGAACGTGGACTGTACGAAGGAATGGAACCCGGTGACGGTGACGGCCGACGGGGTCTGGCAGGGCCACCGGCTCAACTACGCGTACACGTACGGCAACCCGTGCGGCATGCGGCACGCGAGCAGCGTGCTGTTCAACTTCTGACGGCCTGCCACCGGACCGCCGGGCGGCGCCGTGCGACCGCCGCCCGGCCACCGGATCCCTCAGCCGGCCCCTCAGCCCAGTTCCAGGCTGGTCACCCCGTACAGCCCGGCCAGATCGAGGTCCGGGGCGGGACCCGTGTACATGCGGGCGGCCTCGAAGACGGGGACCAGCCCGAGCCCGGCCATCAGGGCCGTGGCTCCCGGATTGGCGTCGGGCACGTCCACCGCGACCACCCCGTCGGGCGCGTGCCGTGCGAGCCGGTGCAGCAGGGCGGCGGCGATGCCCGGCGTCGCCGCGTACAGCGGTCCGATCCTGGCGGCGCCGCTGCACGGCCGGATCACCCCGAAGCCCTCGATCCGGCCGTCGCGGACGGCGGCGACGCCGGTCCGGCCCGGCAGACCGGTCCAGGCGGACAGGAAGGCGTCCCGGGCTTCCGGGAAGAACCGGCGGTCGTAGGCGGCGAGCAGTTCGAAGGGCAGCCGGGCGGCGTCCACCAGCTCGGCCCCGCCCAGGAGCGCCGCCTCCTCGGCGCCACCCGCAGCCGCCCCGGGCGCCCCTTCGTGACGGACGTTGTTCCAGGCCCGGCGGAAGCCGGAGGTGCGGTAGTTGGCCTGCTGGTCGACGACCCCGTCCAGGCCGACCAGCCGCCCCTCCAGCCGGTCCATCCCGGCCCGCCACAGCCGGATCCCGTAGCCCCGGCCGCGCAGGGCGGGCCGGACGATGTAGAACCCGATGAACCCGAAGCCGGTCCCGTAGCGCACGGCCGAGAGGGAGCCCACCGGTTCCCCGTCGATCCGGCCGACGAGGAAGCCCGCCGGATCGGCCACCGCGAAGGCGAACCGGTCGGAGTCCCCCGGGTTCCAGCCCTCCTCCTCGGCCCAGACGCGGAACAGTTCCATGTCGGCGGCGCTCGCGCCGGTGATCTCGAATCCCGTCATGTCCCGTGTTGTACCAGAGGGGCCCGGGGGTCGTGCCAGGGCGCCGGGGCGTGCAGCTGCCGGGCCTCCGCCGCGTGCGGGCTTCGGCCCGGCGCTCGTTGCCCGGGATCCCCTTCCGGGACGTCAGCCCGCGCAGATCACGTCGTCCAGCACGATCGGGTGGGAGTCGAGGCGTACGTACGCGGTGAACGTGTCGGTGAGGTCATCTTGCCAGTGGGTGGTGACGGTGGCCCAGCCAATGCCGGCCGCCTGGGCCACGGTGACGGGTCCGATCTCGATGTGCTCCGGCTCGTTCTGGGCGCACAGCAGGACGTCGGCGTACGGGATGTGCGCCTGCTTCTCCTTGAGCTGCTGCGAGACCCGCTGGTCGCGGTCGCGCGGGGAGGGGCCGTGCGCCCCGTAGAAGGAGCTGAGGAAGGTACTGATCTCGGCCGCGCCGTGCCACTGGCGGTGGTGGCCGGCGACCGGGGCGGGGTCGGCGTGGGCGGGTGCGGAGGCGGGGCCGGGGGCGAGCAGCGCCAAGGGGGCCAGGAGCAGGGCACCCAGACCGTACGGGGTGATTTTCATGCGGGATGTGTAACCACCGGGGGCGGGGACGGGCAGGGGTGGACCGCGTATCTCACTCCGGTGGAGGGCGGGATTCACCGCAGAAACGACCCTTCGACGTGATCGGTGGAACGGTTCTGCCCGTGTGGCTCTCTAGCCTGGTGCGCACCGACCGGCGGCGCCCTGGACCGTACGTCCAGCCGAGACTGCAGGGGGAATCACCCGGCCATGGGTTTGACGAGTGGAATGTTCCTGGTGTGCGTGGTGCTCTGCACGGCCCTGGCGTTCGCGTCCACGGTATGGCTGTGGCCGCGGCTGGCGCGGCGCGGCTGGGGGGCGGTGCTGGGGCGGGTCGGACTGCTCGCCCTCGTCCAGGTCCTGTTCTTCTCTTCGGTGGCGCTCACGGCCAACCGCAGCTTCCTCCTCTACGACTCCTGGGCCGACCTGGCCGGTACGAAGCGCCAGGAGGTGGCGGCGCCGGGCGGGGCGGCCGTGCGGGTCCTCGGACGGCAGACCCCCGACGTGCCCGGTGGCGGCAGTCCGCGCACCGCAGGGGTCGTCGAGAAGATCACCGTGCACGGCGAGCGTTCCCGGGCCGCGGCCGACGCGTACGTCTACCTGCCGCCGGAGTACTTCCACAAGGGCAACGAGCAGCGCAGGTTCCCCGCGGCCGTCGTCCTGACCGGGTACCCCGGCATGGCCGAGAACCTGTTGAAGAAGCTGCGGTACCCGAGGTCGGCGTGGACCCTGGCCCGGGAGAAGAAGATGCAGCCGATGATCCTCGTGATGATGCGGCCCGCCATCTCCGGGGCGAACACGCAGTGCATCGACGTGCCCGGGGGTCCGCAGAGCGAGGCCTTCTTCGGGGCGGACGTCACCAAGGCGATAGCCGGCACCTACCGCGTCGGCGGCTCGCCCCGCGGTTGGGGCATCATCGGCGATTCGACCGGCGGCTACTGCGCGCTGAAGATGGCCCTGCAGCACCCGGAGACGTACGCGGCCGGCGTGGGCCTGTCGGCGGACTACAAGCCGGAGACCGACGGGCAGTCCGGCGACCTCTTCCAGGGGAACAAGGACGAGGAGAAGCGCTCCGACCTGCTGTGGCACCTGGACAACCGGCCGCAGGGCCCGACCTCGTTCCTGGTCACGACCTCGCTCCAGGGCGAGCCGAACTACAAGGCGACCCAGCAGTTCATCAAGAAGGTCAAGGACCCCGCGCACGTCTCCTCGATCACGCTCGACCACGGCGGGCACAACTTCAACACCTGGAACAGGGAGATCCCCCCTGCGCTGGAGTGGCTCGGCGGTCGCCTCGGCGCCGAACAGGGCGTGGCACGGTGACGGTCGCGATAATGCGGTCGCGCGCGGGGAGCGGCCGTACGTAGGGTCGGTCCATGGGGAAGCCGCTTGTCGCCGTGTTCAGTGGGGCCGGGATGTCCACCGATTCCGGCATTCCGGACTACCGGGGGCCGCAGGGTCTGTGGCGGCGCGCCCCGGATGCCGAGAAGCTCGTGACGTACGCGTACTACATGGCCGATCCGGAGATCCGGCGCCGGTCCTGGCAGATGCGCATCGAGGTCGGAGCCCTCGATGCGCAGCCGAATGCGGCGCACCGGGCCGTGGCCGAGCTGGAGCGCGGGGGCACGCCCGTGCGGGTGATCACACAGAACGTGGACGGGCTGCACCAGCTCGCCGGGATGCCCGCGCGCAAGGTGTTCGAGCTGCACGGATCCGCCCGTTCGGTGGTCTGTACGGCCTGTCACGCCCGCTCGGGGATGGACGAGGCGCTGGCCCGGGTCACCGCCGGGGAGCCGGACCCCGCCTGTCTGGCCTGCGGCGGGATCCTCAAGTCGGCGACGGTGATGTTCGGTGAGCGGCTCGACCCGGAAGTGCTGGCCCAGGCCGTGGCCGTCGCCGAGAACGCGCACGTCTTCATTGCCGTCGGGACGACGCTGCAGGTGCAGCCGGCGGCCTCGCTGGCCGGGATGGCCGCCGAGGCCGGGGCCCGGCTGATCATCGTGAACGCGGAGGAGACGCCGTACGACCCGCTCGCCGACGAGCTGATCCGCGAGCCCATCGGCACCGCCCTCCCGGCCCTCCTGGCCCGCATCGCCGGCCAGTAGGCCGGGAGCCGGAATCCGGGAAGCCCGGAGCCGGGGAGGGCCGGAAGGCCTGGTGTCAGGCGGCGTCCGCCGCGCGGCGGAGTTCCGCGACGTCCAGCTTCTTCATCGGCATCATGGCCCGGAAGACGCGGGCCGCCCGCTCCGGGTCGGGGTCGCTGATCAGCTCGATGGCTCCCGGCGGGATGACCTGCCAGCTCAGGCCGAACTTGTCCTTGACCCAGCCGCAGGCGGATTCCTCGCCGCCGTCCTTGGTCAGTGCGTCGTAGTAGTAGTCGGCCTCGGTCTCGTCCTCGCAGTGGATCTGGAAGGAGACCGCCTCGCTGAAGGTGAACTGGGGGCCGCCGTTGAGGCCGACGAACTTCTGGCCGTTGATCTCGAACTCGACGACCATCACCGAGCCGGCCCGGCCCGGTGCGTCCTCGGGATAGCGGGCGGTCCGGCCGGGCTTGCCGTCCTTGAAGACCGACAGGTAGTACTCGGCGGCGGCCTCCGCGTTGCCGTCGAACCACAGGCACGTGGTGAAACCGTTGCTGCTCATGACTGCCTCCGGGCGTGTGCTGGGCGGGCGGGACGGCGGGTCACCGTTCTCGCACCCATACAGACCGGCCCCGGGCCCGAAATTCATCGGTGGGCCCGGGGCCGGTCCGCATGTCCGCCCGAATGCACTCCTACGGCCTACACCGCAGGCCCGGCACCCATCTCCAGCATCCGGTCGACGACCCGCTCACTGGCGTGGCCGTCGTCGAGGTCGCAGAACTCGGCGCGGAAGGCCGCCCGGGCCTCCTTGTACTCCGCCCCGACGGCATCCGCGTTGCGGACGGCCTCGATCAGGCTCTCCGAGTCCGCCAGCAGCGGTCCGGGGGCCTTCTCCGCCAGGTCGAAGTTGAAGCCGCGCAGCGTGGTCCGGTAGTGCTCCAGGTCGTAGGTGAAGAGCAGGATCGGCCGGTCGGTCAGCGCGAAGTCGAAGATCGCGGACGAGTAGTCCGAGATCAGGACGTCGGCGACGAGCAGCAGGTCCGCGGCGTCGGGCCAACGGGACACGTCGATCACGAATCCGTCGCGGACGGAGTCGCGGACCTGCTCGGTGACGTGGTGGTGGCCGCGGACGAGCAGGACGTGGTCCTTGCCCAGTTCGCGCCGTGCGGCGTCGAGGTCGATCTGCAGGTCGAGCTTGTAGCCGCCCGTCCACGCCTCGCGGTTCTCCCGCCAGGTCGGCATGTAGAGGACGACCTTCTTGCCCTCGGGCAGGCCGAGGCGCCGCCTGACCTCGGCGATCCGCTCGGCGTCGGGCCGTACGAGCGCGTCCGTGCGCGGGCTGCCGGCCTCGATGACCTCGCCCTGGTAGCCGAGGGCGCGCTTGAGCAGGGGCGTGGCGTAGGAGCTCGGGGAGGCGAGCAGCGACCACTGGGCGCTGTCGTGCTCCAGCGCCTCCAGGACCTCGGGGCTGGTGTAGTAGTCGTGGATGAAGTCGTGGCCGATCTCCTTGATCGGCGTGCCGTGCCAGGTCTGGACGACGACCTGGCCGGCCCTGCGCTGGAAGCGCAGCGGCACGCTGTCGTTCACGACGTAGTAGCGGGCGCGGGCGAGGGCGTCCCAGGCCTCCACGCTGTCGTGCTGCACGGCGCGGGCGGTCGGGGGCACCTCGGCGCGGCCGTCGCGGACCAGCCAGACGTGGTCCAGCTTCTCGCCGCGGCGCACCAGCTCCTCGTGGATGGCCCGGGGCGAGTCGCCCGCGCCGTTCCCCTGGAAGGTGTCGTAGACGACCATGTCCTTGACCGGCAGGGTGCGCTGCTTCGGGTAGGTCTCGAAGCGGGTGCGGCGCTGGGTGTAGCGGGAGCGGTCGTGCGGGCTGAGCATCGGGTCGGCGACCAGCACCATCCGGTCGTAGAAGCGCGCCTCGACGCGCATCCGGCGGCCCTCCGTGGTGAAGGCGTGCGGTCCCGTGTGCAGTGCGGTGGGCGCGAACTGGACGGGGGCGCCGCGGTCGACCCCGAGCAGGCCCGCGGTGGTGCCGCCCTGGGCGACCGGCCGCAGCGTGGGCCACCAGCGGCCCTTGGGCAGCGTGGTGCGGCCGGCGTAGGCCTCGGGGAGCACGGGCTCGAAGGAGGCCTCGAAGCGGTCGCCGTCGCGGGTGACGGGGTAGCTGAACTCCATGCCGTGCGCGTCGTGCAGGACCAGCTCGTACGGCTCGTCGGTGGGGGCGACGAACCGGCCGGTCAGGGTCACCCGTCCGTCCTGCGTGTCGACCGTGTCGACCAGCGGCGGCGACGGCTGCACCGAGAGGGTCAGGTGTCCGGTGTTGCCGCGCTTGGCGAACAGGGCGCGGCCGGCGGTCTCGCCGGGCAGCGGCACCACCAGGCCGGCGAAGCCGCCGCGCTCGTCGTGCGCCAGCCGGTGGTCCGTGCCGTCGGCAGCGGTGACGGACAGGCTCCACGGCTCGGGCGCCCATCCGCCGGGCTCGCACTCGGCGTCGGGTACGGCGGCCAGGTCGGCCAGCGCAACCCGCGCGGTGAAGGGCGTCCGGCCGGCGACGGGCGCGCCGGTCTCCAGCGGGAAGGTCAAGGTGGTGCCGGTGGAGACGTGCTCCGCGCGCAGGCTCGCGCCGGCGGCGATCCCGGCGGCCAGCTCGCCGACGAGCTCGATGGCGTCGTCCCCGGCCGGGCGGACGTCGAGGGCGCGGGCGCGGACGACCTCGACCTGGAGGGTGAAGGCGCCACTGGCGTTCGGGACGATGCGGACGTCGGGGGCGACCCAGTGGGCGGGCGGGTTCTGGCCCGAGTCGGACTCGCCGCCCTTGAGGCGGGCGCGGTGCAGGCCGCCCGCGCCGGTGACGGCGACGGAGGTGGTCCAGGTGCCGTCGTTCCACTTGCCGCCCGACTGGAAGACGGCGGGGTCGACGACCGCGGTGAAACCGGCCCAGTCGGCGTGGCGGACGGCGAGGTGCGGGGCGTTCACGGTGGCCATCGGGGAGGCGACCGTACGCGTGCTCACCACGGTGCGGCGGCGCTTGCCGCCCTCGCGGAAGACGAGCATCTTGCGGGAGCCCAGGCGGCTCTCCGCGCCGAGGTGGCCGGGCAGGGCGTAGCCGCGCAGCAGCAGCTTGCCGTCGCTCCACACGGCCTGCTCCAGGCGGCTGACGACGCGGCGCTCGCGCGGGCCGAGGGTGAGGATCTTGGCGGGGACCGGCGGGCGGCCGTGCAGGAAGGGGTAGTCGGCCTGCGGGCGGGCCAGTCCCTTGACGGGGACGCTGTAGGCGTAGTCGCGCTGGTGGTGCTGGAGGGCGATGAAGTCCTCGACGCGGCCTTCGCGGGCCAGGAAGGCCTTGAGGCGGTCGGCGACGGTCAGGTCGCTCCAGGGGCCGGTGCCGATCTCCCGGATGAGCCCGCCGACCTCCTTGACGAACGCGGCGCGGAAGTCGGCGCCGCCCTCCCCGACGTACTTGTATATGAGCGGGAGCTCCTCGCTCAGCACGTTGTAGTCGTAGTCGCGCAGGTACTTGACGTACTTGGCGCCCTCCTTGGCCTTGAGGGCCTCGCGGACCAGCCGGACCGAGGTCACGCGGTCGATGAGGGAGACCGGGTCGGTGGAGCGCTGGGTGATGGAGCGCTCACCGGTCTCGCGGACGCGCCAGTGGTAGACGCAGTCGCTGAGGATGTCGACGCTGGAGGCGAAGTAGTGCGCGGGGATGCTGACGGGGGCGTCTTCGTAGAGGATGCCCTCCGGGTACTGGAAGCCGTGCTCGTCCCAGAAGCTGCGCCGGTAGACCTTGTTCCACGCGGTGCGGTCGGTGACCAGCGCCGGGAACTTGGAGATGTGGGTCTTCAGCTGGGTCCGGGCGAAGGCGGCCCGGTGTCCCCAGGACTGCTGCATGCCGACGGAGCGGAAGCGCTTGACGTTGCCGCCGGCGAAGTCCGAGCCGGTCTCGTCGAGGGCGGCGATCAGACGCTCGTAGGCGTACGGCGGCATGGTGTCGTCGCTGTCGACGAACGCCAGGTACTCAGTGCCCTCGGAGGCGTGCCGGGCTCCGACGTTACGGGCGGCGCCGAGGCCGGCGTTCTCCTGCATGACGACCCGGAAACGCTTGTCCCGCGCCGCGAAGGCTTTGGCGATGACGGCGCTGGTGTCCGTGGAGCCGTCGTCGACGAGGATGCACTCGAAGTCGGCGAACGTCTGGGCGGCTATGGACTCCAGGCACTCGTCGAGATAGAGCTCGACGTTGTAGACGGGGACGACGATGCTCAGGCGCGGGGGCATGGGTGGCGGGTTCTCCAGCGTTTTAAGCTATTTCGATGATCAGTTGATGACAGCATCCTACTCGGTAACGGGCTGATAAAGTCGCCCCATCCTGGACATAAGCCCCCGCCGGACCGGGGCGGACGGCAAAGAATTCAGCCGCCCGCCACCTCGGCGCCGGGAACCGCTCGAATGCCGGCTCAGACTTCGAGTGCGGCTTCGATCTTCCTGAGCTGGTGCCGGGCCATCGCCAGGTTCGCCCGGCCGCGGTCGAGCGCGAGGTAGAGGAAGAAGCCCTTGCTCTCGCGCCCCTTCAGGAGCCGGATCAGGTGGTACTGGCCGCCGAGGGTGATCAGGATGTCCTCGATCTCGTCCTTCAGGCCCAGCATCTCCATCGTGCGCACCTTGGCGCGCACCACGTCGGTGTTGCCCGCGGCCGCCACCGCGAGATCGAGGTCCTTGCCGCCGCCGACGGTGCCCAGGGCCATTCCGCTTCCGTAGTCCACGAGGGCCGCGCCGATCGCGCCTTCGATGGTGGTGGCTTCCTTGAGCGCGAGTTCCACGTTGTCCATGGGGGTTCCTCTCTCTTGTGTCTTGTGTCTCTCTTGGGGAGTCCCGGTGCCGGTACGCACCGGGATACGGGGGCGGGGCCTCAGGCCGTCGGAGCGGTGGGGCCCCGGCGCCCGAGGGTGTGGTCGATGAGTTCCGCTATGCGCAGGCTGGAGCGGCGGGCCTCCAGGTGGAGGCGGCCGACGTTGACGCGCGGCTCCGCTATGAGGGTGAGGACGGCCGCGTCCCCGGCGGCGTACGTGGCGACGTAGCCGTGTTCGCCGCGGACCAGCAGCTCGCGGAATCCGCCCTGGCCCGTGCTGTCGCTGAGCCGCTGGGCCACTCCGAGGGCGGCCGCGGTGAGGGCGGCGACGGCCTCGGCCTCGGTTGCCGCGCTGTCCTGGGCCAGCACCAGGCCGTCGGCGCTGCCGGCGAGGGCGCCGGTGAGCTGGGGAACCCGGGCCCGCAGCCGGCGGAGCTCGGCCAGTATCTCGGCTTCGGCCCCGGGCACCATCGCCGTGCTCATGTCGGCCTTTCTCCTTTCGGGCTGCCTCCGCTCGGAGCGGTCGGCGCGCTCGGAGCGCAGAGCCGGTCGCAGCGGGAGCCTCACAGGCTTGCCTCCAGTGCGTCACGTAACCGGCGGAGCAGCGCCACGTCCGGGGATTGGGTCTGGGTCATCCAGTCGGGCAGGGGTGGTGCGGGAGCCGGCCTCGGGGCCGGCGCGTGCGGGGTCTCGACGAGTCCGGCCGCCGCGAGGCGCCGTACGTCGAGCAGCGTGTGGAACGCCGGTCGGCCCAGCACCCACGCCAGGTCCGCGGGGGTCCGTACGCCGTCGGCCCGGGCCAGCAGGAGCCGCTGGCGGGCGGTGACGGTCTGCCCCGGGGCGGCGGCTCGGGGCACCACGGGCGCGGTGTCCAGCAGCGGGTAGGGCCAGACGGCGTCGAGGAGCTCGCGCCGGCGCCGGGTCTCGCGTTCGACGGCGGCGGCCGGGACGGAGCGGACCGAGCCGATCCAGTGGGTGGCGCCGCGGCGGAAGCGCGAGGGGCCGCTGCCCGGGGACAGCGCGAAGAAAGCGGCGTCGAAGATGGCGGCGAGGTGGCAGATCTCCAGCTCCCCTCCGGCGAGGCCCCCGCTGTCCACGAGGAAGCGGGCGACCTGGCGCCTGGCGCCGGCCCGGTCGACCGCCTCGCGCCAGCGCTCGGGGGCCAGGCCGCCGCCCGCGGTGAGCAGGACGTCGAGCCCGGGCGTGGCAGGGCTCTCGGCGTGCACGACGCGGCCGTCCTCCAGGAAGAGGGTGCCGCGGTCGCGGAGCAGGGCGCCGGTGGCCCGTTCGGCGGCGAGCCGGGTGAGCAGCGGGGAGACGGCAACAGCGGCCGGACCGCCGGGGTGGGCCGTGGTCATCTGAGCACCAGCCCCTCGGCCAGGACGCGGAGTCTGTGCCGGGCGAGGGCGAGGTTGCCGTCGGTGCGGTCGAGCCACAGGTGGAGGAAGACGCTGCTGTCGAAGCTCGTCTCGACGAAGCGCAGCACGTGGTAGCCGCTGCGGGTGGTGAGGATGAGGTCCTCGACCGGCTGTCCGGGGGGCTCGTCCGCGGTGTCGGCGGCCGGCGGGGCGAAGGACTCGTACTCGGCGGCCGCCCGGGCCAGCTCCGCGGTTTCGGCGGCGGTCGTCTCGTGGTCCCCGACGGGCGAGTCCCCGGCGGTGCCGAGAGCCAGCCCGCTGCTCCAGTCGACCAGCGCGGCACCCCGCGCCCCGGGCAGGGCCATGGCTTCGAGCAGACATTCGTCGATCCCGGGCACGCGGGCTCCCCTCCCGGTCAGACGTGCGAGGTGCACGGTCGTTCGGCGCGACAGGAGGAACTTACTCAACTTCCACACTACGGAAGGGCCTTCTGGCATTTTCCGCGGGAACATGCACGGAACCGCGCGGCACCTTGGCCGGAACCCTTCGGCTTTTGATCAAGAATGGTGAGCCCACGGTCCCCGTCCTCGGCCGCCGCCCCCCATCCTTTCCCGGCCGCGGATCTTCCTCTCCGCGGCCGGGGAGGGACATCCATGGACAGCACCGGCAGAACGCCGGCGACCGGGCGGCAGTGCCCCGAATGCGGGGCCGCAATGACCGTGTCCGAGCGGTACGTCGCCTGGTGCGCGGCATGCGACTGGAACGTGGACCCGGGCGCCCCCGATCCCGCCCCGGGCCGGATCGCGGCCGTGCAACAGCGGCTCTGCCAGGCGTACGGGCAGCAGCTGGCGGCCGAGATGGAGAACGGCGGGGGCGAGAGCGGCTCCGCCCGGCGGGACGTGTCCTCGGTGCTGGCCTTCGCGCTGGCCCTGCTGGTGCACGCGGTGACCCTGGCGCTCGTCGTGACGGGGCTGCTGCTGGTCGTGCTGGGCTGGAGCACCGGGGTGCAGCCGGCGGTGGGCGCGGTCCTGCTGCTGGTGGCGGTGGTGCTGCGGCCGCGGGTGGGGAGGCTGCCCAAGGACGCACCGGTGCTGCACCGGGCCGACGCACCGCGGCTGTTCGGGCTGATCGACGAAGTGGCCGGCGTCGTCGGCACGGCCGGGGTTCAGGCGGTGGTGGTGGCGCCGGCGGCCAATGCCGCCGTCACCACGTACGGCCTGCGGCAGCGGCGGGTGATGTACCTGGGGCTGGGCCTGTGGGAGATCCTCTCGCCGCAGGAGCGGGTCGCCCTGCTGGGGCACGAGCTGGGGCACTTCGCCCACGGGGACGTCCGGCGCGGGTTCGTGACGGCCGGGGCGCTGCGGGCGCTGGACACCTGGTTCCACGCGCTCGCGCCGGTCCGGCCGCACCGCCTGCTGGACCGCTTCGTCAACGCCACGACCTTCGTTCCCCGGTGGGCGGTGTTCGGGCTGCTCGTGCTGCTGGACCACCTGACGCTGCGGGAGTCGCAGCGGGGCGAGTACCTGGCCGACGTGAGCGCCGCGCGGGCCGGATCGACCGGAGCGGCCGTCGGCCTGATGGACCGGCTGCTGGTCAGCAGCTCGGTCGGCCCGGAGCTGCGGCGCGAGTCGGTGGCGGCCCAGATGAGCGGCGGCCGGGCCGGGCGCGAGGCCCGCGACCGCGCGGAGCACGGGCTGTGGGAGCGGCTCGCCGCGCACATGGCGGCCGTACCGGACCACGAGTACGAGCGGCTGCGCCGGGTGGCGCAGCGGCGCGGGCACAGCGTGGACACCACGCATCCGCCGACCCATCTGCGCCGCCACTGCGCGGCCACGGGCGGACCGCACCCGGCGCAGGTCGTCTACGACGAGGACCTTGCGGCGGGGGTGGCCGCCGAACTGGCCCCCGCGCGCGCAGCGCTGGCCCGCCGGGTCATCCGGGACTTCGCCGGCTGACTCCCCTGCGCGGCTGCGCCACGGCCCCGCCTCAGGTGCAGGTCACGAATGCCGGGAGCGGGGTGTCCTCGATCAGGTGGCGGGGCAGGGACAGGCCGAAGCGGTGTTCGAGGACGGCGAGGGTCCGGCGGTCGCGGTCGGCGTCGTCCGGCTCCGCCTCCGCCTCCGCCTCCGCCTTCGCCTCCGGGTAGCTGCCGTCCGGGGCGAGGATCCCGGCGGCGACCAGCTCCGGGAGCAGGAAGTCGGGCCGGTGGCCGCCGCGCCAGCCCTCCTCGCCGAGGCCGAAGCAGCACACCAGCTCGCCGTCGCGGGCGTACGCGAACTGCTTGGGCGGATGGTCGGGCTGCGGGTCGAGGTGGACGGCCTCGGCGCCGCAGCGGGAGACCTCCGCGAGGCGCTCCGCGCCGGCCGGCACGCCGTGTTCGACGGCGAAGGACCAGCCGCCCCAGCTGCCGACCCGGGCCACGCCGTCCCCGTCCGTCGTCTCGTTGACCATGGTCCAGGCGTCGCCCGCGCCGAGCGGGCCCGGACGGATGCCCGGGACCGCCCCGAGCCGGACGGCGAGTTCCTCGGGACCGATGCCGCGGGCGAAGGTCAGGCCGACGTACCAGCCGTCCCAGTCCGCCAGCCAGCGGATACCGCCGCCGCTCCCGGGCCCCGTACCGCTCCCGGTGTCCGCATGCTCCACGGCCCCTCCCGCGTATCGTGCCGGTTGTGTGCCACCGGCACGATAGTCATGGCGCGGGGCGATCCGGGAGGAGGCGCTCGACCATCGTCTCGATCAGCCCCTCCACCGGGTAGGGCTCCAGCAGGGCCGGGGCGGTCAGATCGTCCACGATCAGGCCCAGCATCGCGAGGTACAGCAGCACCACGCCCCGCCGGTCGCCGGGCAGTCCCGCCTCCAGGTGCCAGGAGACGTTCGCCTCCAGCTCCTCGCCCTGGAAGCCGGAGAGCTCGGCCTGGAGTTCGGGGCGGCGGGTGGCCTCCAGCCGCAGTTCCAGCATCGCGATGTGCACGCTGCGCTCGCGCCGCATCCGCGCGACGAGCTGTCCCAGCAGCACCTTCGTGTCCAGCGGTCCCGCCAGATCGGCCGGGTCGGGGGTCAGCCGCTCCCGGGTGCGGTGCAGGATCTGCACCAGCAGCTGCGCCCGGTTGGCGAAGTAGTTCGACGCGGTCCCCGTCGGTACGCCCGCCTCCGCGTCCACCGCCCGCAGGGTCAGACCCCGCGAGCCCTCGCGGGCCAGCACTTCGATGGCGGCGTCGAGCAGTGCGGCGCGGCGCTGGGGGTTCTGGCGCATGCGGTTCCCTGGGGTGGGTGGGGCGGGTGGTTCTTCTCGTCCTGCCGGAGCACTGCATGTGCAGTGCTCAGCCCCACGCTAGCCGAACCGGCGGGTCCCGCTCCGTCCCGGCCCTCCCCACCGCCCCCTCACTCGTGTCACCCTGCCCGTCATGGAGCGGATCATCGAGGAGCTGGGCGAGGACCTGTCCCGCCGGATCGCCGTCACGGCGGACCGGCTGGCCGACCGGACGCTGGCCGAGGACCCCGCGTACGCCGCCCTGCTCGGCCGGGCCGAGCTGCGCGAGCGGATCCACCACAACCTCCGGCAGTCCGTCGACGGCCTGCTGCGCAGCTACCGGGGCCTGCCGGTCGAGCTCGCCGACGCCCGGGCCACCGGCACGCTGCGCGCCGAACAGGGCCTCCCGCTGGACTCCCTGCTCCGCACCTACCGGCGCGGGGGGCGGCTGCTGTGGCAGACCCTGACCGAGGCCGTCGCGGTGCACGACCCCGAGGCGCTGCCCCGGCTGCTGCCCGCCGCTGCCGCGCTGTGGGACGTACTGGACCAGATGACGGACGCGGTGGCCGAGGCCTACCGGCGTACGGAGGCCGCGCGCGGCGAGCGTGACCGGGAACGCCGCGCCGCCCTCCTGGACGTCCTGCTGGACGGTGCCACGGGGGCGGACGGCCCCGCGGCCTCGGAGGCCGCGGCCCAGCTGGGGCTGGCGGAGCGCGGCCGGTACGCGGTGGTCGTCCTGGGCCCCGGCGGCGGCACCGGTGGCCGTAGGGGACACGATCCGGCCGCGCCCGGCCCGCGGGTGCTGTGGCGGATCCGGGCCGAGGGGGAGACGGGCCTGGTGGAGCTCGGCCACCATCCGCTGGACTCCGTACGGGACGTGCTCGCCCCGCTCGGGGCCCGGGCCGGGGTGAGCCCGGTGGTCGAGTCCCCCGGCGAACTGGCCCGGGCGCGCTGGCTGGCCGCGCTGGCACTGCGCACGGCCCCCGTCTCCGGCAGTCCGCGCACGGCCCTGCTCGACGAGGGCCTGCCCGCGGCGCTGGTCGCCTCCCAGGCCGAACTGGCGGGCCGGCTGCGGACGGTGGTGCTGGGACCGGTGCTGGCGCTGCCCGCGGCGGACGGCCGGGTACTGCTGGACACCCTGGGCACCTGGCTGGGCTGCGGGGGCTCGACGACGGACGCCGCCCGGCGGCTGTACTGCCACCGCAACACCGTTTCCAACCGGCTGCGCCGCCTGGAGCAGCTCACCGGCCGCTCGCTGTCCGATCCGGCGCAGGTGGTGGAGCTGGCGCTGGCGCACGCGGCGGTGGTCCAGCAGGCCGCGGACCGGCCCCCGGCGGGCCCGGCCGGGGCGGTCGCGGCGGGTCCGGGACGCCGGTCACCACGACGCCCGGCGTGAAGAGCGGGCCCGTCCCTGCACCGTCAGGCCAGCTCCTCGGCCCGGTGGGCCAGCCACAGGTCGTGGCGCGCGCTGGGTGACCGCAGCAGCGACCGCTCCAGCAGCGCCTCCACGCGGGTCAGCCGCTTGCGCGCGCCGGGCACCGAGATGCCGAGGGCCGCGGCGGTCGGGGCCAGCCGGGCGTCGTGCCGCAGCCATACCCGTACGGTCTCCCGCGCACCCGGCGGCGCACCGGCCCCGGCGAGCGGCGCCAGATGGGCCCGGGCCCAGCCGGCCAGGTCGGGATGGCGCAGGACGGCGTCCACTCCGCCGGGGCCCCCGCCGCCCGGGCCGGCACCGACGGGGCCCCCGCCACCCGGGCCCGCACCGCGCGGGTCGCCACCGCCCGGATGGCCTTCACCGCCCGGGGTGAGGCGCACCGCGAGGGACAGCGCCGCCTGGTCGCCGAGCCGCGCGAGGTCGAGGCCGAGTACGGCCTCCACCAGGCGCAGGCGGGTGGCCAGGGTGTTGCGGTGGATCTTCAGGAGCCGGACGGCGTACGAACCGAAGCCCAGCCAGGCGTGCGCGGTGGCGCGCAGTTCCTGCGCACCCGGGTCCTGGGGGCGGCGGGGCTCGTAGGCGTGCAGGGGCGCGAGCAGGGACCGCGCCCAGCCGGCGGCGGCCTCGTGCGCGGCGAGTTCCAGCTCGGGGCCCGGACCGAAGCGGGCGTGCCGTTCGGTGCGGCCGCGCGCCACGGCCAGGGCGTGGAAGGCCTGGGTGTAGGCGGACGGCGCCTCCCGCAGGCCCAGTTCCGCGCTGACCCCGACCGTGCAGCCGCGGGCCGCCTCCACCAGCGCCCCGGCCAGGGGGTCGTGGCCGGCCGAGGTCGCCGCGAGGCCGCTCGGGACGAGGACGATGAGGTGGCGTACGTACACCGGGCAGCGCACGATCCAGGCGCGGCCGCCCGTCAGCTCCTCGCAGATCCGGGTGACCGCGGCCCGCTCCCCCGGCCTGCACTCGACGACGTACATCCGCATCGGCTCGGGCAGCGAGGGGGACAGCGCCTCGGCGATCTGCCGCGCGGTGGAGAGCCGGCCGTTCATCAGCAGGTGCAGGACGGCCTCGCGGGCCCGGGTCTCGGCGATCCCGGCCCGCTCCTCGCGCCGCTCGGCCTCCTCGGCGCGCAGGACGAGCGCGAGCGGCACGGCGGCGTCCGCGAGCAGCACGGAGGCTTCCGGGGGGTGGGGCAGGTCCAGTACGGCGGCCAGGGCGCGCCGCTCGTCCAGCGCGAACAGCAGGGCCGCCCGGCCCTCGCCGTGCAGGACGGCCGACCGGACGCCGCGGCCGGTCAGTTCGACGACGCCCCGGACGGCGAGTTCCGGACCGGCGGGTGCGGCGGCGTCCACCACACCGGTCCAGCCGCCGAGGCGGGCGGCGAGCCAGTGCACGAGCGCCGCCGAGCCGCCGGAGCGGGCGAGCCGGTGCACCGTGAGGACGTCCTCGGGCCGGGCCGTCGACCGGTCCGTGCTGTGCGGGCGGGTGGGTCGGGTGGGAGGGTGCGGAATGTGATGGTCCCTTCGTCCGTGGCGCCGCCGCATTCAACCACCCCCGCTCACTGTGCGCTGTGATACCCGTCTCGCGCGGTCACTGGGCAGGCCGGATCCTGCGAACCGGCCATCGGGCGCATAGGTTTGGCCATGAGCGGTCGGGCCCCGGGTCGACGGGGGAGTCGCCGGGGCCCCTCCTCGCTCGCGTCCCGTCGGCCCGCGTCACATCCGGGCGGCGGCGCTGCGGATGGCCTCCCGGATGCGGAAGTAGGTGCCGCAGCGGCAGATGTTGGCGATGGAGTCGATGTCCTCGTCCGTGGGCGTATGGGTCCGCTTGAGCAGGGCGACGGCCGCCATGATCTGTCCGGGCTGGCAGAAACCGCATTGGGAGACGTCCTGTTCGAGCCAGGCCTCCTGTACGGGGTGCAGGTCGTCGCCGTCGGCCAGCCCCTCGATGGTGGTGACGCTGCGGCCGGCGCAGGCCGAGACGGGCACGACGCACGGGCGGACGTCCGCACCGTCGAGATGGCTGGTACAGGCCTTGCAGACGTCGACGCCGCAGCCGTACTTGGGGCCGCGGATCCCCAGGATGTCGCGGAGCACCCACAGCAGGGGCAGATCGTCGGGCGCGTCCACGGTGACGCTCTGCCCGTTGACGGTGAAGGTGTGCGAGGGCACTGCGTACTCCTGGATCCGGGCTATCGCGGGTAGGGGGTGAAGTCGACGTCGAAGTCGAGCGGGAAGCTGCGCGGCTTGTTCCCGGTGGCCCGGGCCCAGGCGTTGGCGATCGCGCCGACCGCGGCCGGTACGCCGAGCTCGCCCGCACCGCCCGGCTCCTCACCGGTGGCGGGCAGCACGAAGAGGCGTACGTCGCGCGGGGTGTCGCGCTGGCGGGCCCAGTGGAACTGGCTGTAACTGCCCTCCAGGGGCAGCCCCTTGTCCAGGTGCAGGCCGGCCTTCAGGGTGGTGGAGATCGCGTCGGTGAGACCGCCGATCATCTGCGCCTCCAGGCCGCGCGGGTTGACCGGCAGGCCGACGTCGACCGCGATGACCGCCTTGGTGACCCGGACGTGGTCCGGGTCACGGGTGTCGATCTCGACGAGACAGGCGGTACGGGACTTGTACTCCTCGTGGAAGGCGATGCCCTGGGCGCAGCCCGCGGGCATGGGCCGCCCCCACTCCCCCTCGGTCGCCGCCTTGTCCAGCACGGCGCGCTGGGCGTCGGTCTTCAGGAAGGTGCGCCGGAAGCGGTAGGGGTCCCGGCCGGTGCGTGCTGCGAGTTCGTCGACGATGATCTCCTCCGCGCCCCGGGTGTTGGCGGAGTACACCGAGCGCCAGGAGCCGGTCGGGATGCCGGTGGGCACCTCGGTGAGCGCCTGGGTGGTCAGTCCGAAGTGGTACGGGGACTTCACGGTGGTCAGGAAGAGGGTCTGGGCGAGCGTCGCGTTGCCGATGCCGAGCGGGAGGCTCGCAGCGGTGGCGGTGATGATCTCGCCGAGCCCGTGCCGGAAGTCGGTCTCGGCCGCGGCCACCCGGTGCTCGAAGGTCAGCACCTCGCCGAGTGCGTGGGTGGCGCGGATCTTGTGGTGGGTGGCGGGGCGCATCCGGCCGTGCCGGGTGTCGTCGACGCGGGTCCACATCAGCCGGACGGGCCGACGGCAGGCCCGGGAGACGCGGGCGGCCTCCAGGGCGGCGTCGAAGAAGAGCCGGCGCCCGAAGGAACCGCCGGCCTGGACCACGTGGACGGTGACCTTGTCGAGCGGCAGGCCGAGGTCGGCGGCTATGGTCTCGCGGGCCGCGATCGGGGACTTGAGCCCGGACCAGATCTCGGCGCGGTCCTCCCGTACGTCGGCCACGGCGGAGTTGGTCTCCATCGGTGCGTGGCTGACGAAGGCGAAGTCGAACTCGGCGTCCACGTAAGGGGTGAGCAGCGGGGGGACCAGGAGGGGCGGGGTGGCGGCGCGCAGCTTCGTGCGGATCTGCGCGTCCGAGAGCTGGTCGGCGGGGCCGGGGCCCCAGCTGACCTGGAGTGCGGCCTTGGCGTCGAGGGCCTGGCCGAAGGTCTCGGCGACGACGGCGACGCCGGTGGGGATGGTGACGACGTGCAGGACGCCGGGCATGGCCCGGACGGCGGCGAGATTGGCCACGCCCTGGACGGGGGCGCCGAAGGAGGGCGGGCGGCGCACCACGCAGGGCTTGGCGCCGGGCACGTCGAGGTCGAGGGTGTACTGCTGGGCCCCGGTGACCATGGCGCGGGCGTCGATCCGGCCGGTGGGCCTGCCGACGAGCGTGTGCTGCGCCGCCTTCTTGGGCACCGCGCCGGGCACCACGAGGGCCGGGTCGGCCGCGGCGGCGGAGAGGCTGCCGTAGGAGGCGGTGCGGCCGTCGGGGGCCCGTACGGCGCCGTTCGCCGTGGTGAGGGAGGAGGCGGGCAGGTTCCAACGGCGGGCCGCGGCGGCGACGAGGCGGGCCCGGGCGGTGGCGGCGGTCTGGCGGACGGGCCGGTAGAGCGAGCGGATGGAGTTGGAGCTGCCGGTGAGCTGGTTGAACAGCAGCTCGGGCCGGGCGTCGTCGAGTTCCACGCGAACGGCGGCCAGCGGCGCGTCGAGCTCCTCCGCGACGAGCATGGCCACGGCGGTGGTCAGGCCCTGGCCCACCTCCTCGCGCGGCAGCCGGAAGCGGACGGTGCCGTCCGCCTCCACGGCGAGCGCGAGCAGGGCGGAGGTGGGCGCGCCGGCCAGGATGAACAGGTCGCCCAGATCGACCAGGTCCGCCGGTGCGGGCAGGCTCGGGACCACGGCGTGGGCGCTCTGCGGGGCGAGCAGATCGGCGCCGGCCCGGGTGAGGAGGGCGAGCGTGGGCGCGGCGACGAGGTGGGTGAGGAAGGTGCGGCGGCTCTGCCCGGTCATGTCTCGTGTCCCCACCCTGCGTGCGCCCGCCCCGCAGGCCCCGGCTCGTTACCGGCACGTAGCGTAGCGACCGGTGGGGGCGGGCGGAAGCCGTCGGACGCCTGCCGGGCAGGCCGGGCGTCAGCCGCGCCGTCACGGGTTCCTTCGTTCGGGGGGTACTCCGGCGGGGGACGGTGTTCGGGGGGCGGGGCGCGGCCTGGCTCCGTTCTTCGGCCGTTCGCTCGATCCGCCTCCTGCGGGGCAGCGCATTTCCGGCCATGGGCGGACCATGGAAGAGACACCCGTCCGCGCGGAGACCGGAAGAAGGAGGTGTGCGGCGGTGACGAAGTACATGGATGTCCACCACGGCATGAAGGGCATCACCGAGGCCCAGCTGCTGGCCGCCCACAACGCGGACCTGGCCATAGAAGGGGACGAGAAGGTGCACTTCGAAAAGGCCTGGGCCGACCCGGAGTCGGGGACGGTCTACTGCCTGTCCGAGGCACCCTCGGCCGACGCGGTCATGCGCATCCACGAGCGCACCGGGCACCCGGCCAGCGAGATCCACGCCGTGCCGATCACGGTCTAGCGGCCCGGGAGGGCGACCGGAAACATTCGCACAGGTGAGGGAGGACCGGGAGGCCCTTGGCATATGTCTGGAGCAAGGACGTTACGGATGTTGCCAAACGCCTTACAGGCCGTGGCGGGCTGTGCAACAGTCGTAACCGGTCCTTCTTTCAGACTTGGCCGTGCCGCGCCTGTATCGGAGTTCTCATGCCGTCCCACCTGTTCGCGGACCGTCCCGCGCAGCCGCCCGAGCCCGGGTCGGTGGACGCACTGATCTCGCAGACCCGGCGGCTGCGCGGCGAGGTGGACGCGGTGCGCCGCGACACCGTCGTCGACGACGACGACGCCCAGGGCCGCTGGCAGCGCGCACTGTGCGACCTCGCCGTCCACCACCTGGACGACCTCGGTGCCCACCTCGGCCAGCTCAAGGAGGGCCTGCCGCCCGCACCCGACGAGCAGGTCGAGCTCCTGCGCGAGCCGCCCGCCGAAACGGGCGGCGAGGGCCACGAGACCCGCGTGGGCAGCGCCGAGTGGAACCTGCTGACCGACGAGGTCACCTGGTCCGACGAGCTGTTCCAGATCTTCGGCCGGTCCCCCGAGGCGGGCCCGCTTCCCCTCGACGAGCTCGGCTCCACCCTCTTCTCCGAGGACCAGCCGTTATTGACCGCGATGGTGACGGCCTGTCTGGTCGACGGCAAGCCCATAGACGGCGAGTTCCGCATCGTCCGGGCCGACGGCCGGGTCCGGACCCTGCACATGCGCGGAGAACCGGTACTCGACTCCGACGGGTGCACGGCCTCCATGTGGGCCGTGCTGCGCGACGTCAGCGAACTGCGCCGCAGCCAGCGCGCCGTCCGCGAAACCCGTGACTCGCTCCAGCGCCGGCGGGAGATCGCCCAGACCGAGCGCCGGCTCGCGGTCGAGCTGCAGGAAGCCGTGCTCCCCCCGTGGCGCGGCTCCCTGCGGTTCCCGCACCACACCGCGGGCTCGCTCGACGTCGCGGCCCACTACCTCCCCTCCGCGACCAGCGCCCTGATCGGCGGCGACTGGTACGACGCCCTCGAACTCCCCGACGGGCGCTCGCTGTTGACCGTCGGCGATCTGACCGGCCACGGCGTGACCGCCACCTCCGGGATGGCGATGATGCTCGGCGCCCTGCGGGGCATGGCCATGGCCGGCATCGAACCGGGCCCGCTGATGGGCTGGCTCAACCAGCTCCTCGAAACCTCGGTCCAGCCGGCCCTCGGCTCGGCCGTCTGCTGCCGCTACGACCCCACCCGCCGCGTCCTGTCCTGGGCGCAGGCCGGCCACCCCGCGCCGCTGCTGTTCCGCGCCGGCTCCGGCCGGGCCCTGCAGCCGCCCGAGGGCGTCCTGCTGGGAGCGACCTCCGGAGCGGCGTACGGGCAGGCCGAAGAGCAGCTGGAGGCGGGCGACGTGGTCGTCCTGCACACGGACGGGCTGACCCCGCGCAGCATCGAGTTCAGCCGGGCGGACGGCACCGAGCGGCTCCTCGCCCTCGCGCCGCGGTTCGGGGCGGCGGGCTCGGCGCAGGACTGCGTACGGATGGTCGTCGAGGAGTTCGGCGAGAGCGAGCGCGAGGACGACGCCTGCGTCCTGGTGGCCCGGATCGGCGGCTGATCCGCCCTGGCGGCCCGGCCTGGCCCGCCACCCGCACCGCGATCCGCCTCACGAGGCCGCGCCGACCGGCGCGGCCTTACTCTTCTAGACGCTGCGCTGCGCCGGGCCGTTGGGAAGGGCCAGCTTGATCTCCGCGCGCAGGTCCTCGATGCGCGCGTACCCGGCGTACTGGCCGGTGAGCCGGTACATCTCGCGCAGTCGGTCCCACGTCCGGTGCGAGGAGGTCTCGTTCATCGACACCAGGGCGAGGCGGGCGTAGCGGTCGGCCTGCTCCGGGTCGTCGGCGAGGAAGCAGGCCGAGGCCATGGAGATGTAGTCGAAGATCTGCGAGCGCTGGTGGCCGCCGGAACGCAGCCGCAGCGCCTCCCTGGCGTGCCGCTGCGCGATCGGGGCGGCGGACGGGTCGTGGTCGGCGAGCGTACGGAAGGCCAGCGCCTGCATGCCGTGCAGGTCGGCCTCGTCGAAGTGCTGCATCCACGAGGGCGGCGGTACAGCGCCCTTGTCCGACACGAACAGCTCCTCGGCCTCGCCCAGGGTGCGGCGCATGGCCTGCCCCTTGCCCATCGCGGCCTGCGCCCAGGCCTCGATGGTGTGCAGCATGGCGCGGGTGCGGGGAAGCGTCTGCTCTCCCGAGCCGGACTGCGCCAGTTTCATCAGGTCCAGGGCCTCGTTCGGCTTGCCGAGGTGCACCATCTGGCGAGCGGCGCGGGACAGCGCCTCGCCGGCGCGCGGCCGGTCCCCGCCCTCGCGCGCCGCGTGCGCGGCGATCACGAAGTACTTCTGCGCGGTGGGTTCGAGGCCCACGTCGTGGGACATCCAGCCCGCCAGCACCGCCAGGTTGGCCGCCACCCCCCACAGCCGCCGCTGCAGGTGGTCGGGATGGCGGTACGCGAGCATCCCGCCGACCTCGTTGAGCTGGCCGACCACGGCCTTGCGCTGCAGTCCTCCGCCTCTGGAGGCGTCCCAGGCACGGAAGACCTCGACGGACCGCTCCAGGGCCTCGATCTCCTCGGAGCCGATGGGGGCGGCCTCGTAGCGGTCGTAGCTCGCCGGGTCGGCCTGGAAGGCCTCGCCGAAGCCTGGGTCCTGTGCGGTGCGGGGGTCGGTGTGCAGCCAGTCGTGCATGGCTTTGCTGAGGGCGGAGCCGGCAGTGAGCGCGACTCCCGCGCCCATCAGACCGCGACGGTTGAGCATGAGGTCCATTCCCGTGAATTCGGTGAGGACCGCGGCTGTGCGTTCGGGCGCCCAGGGCATTCCGTCGGGGTTCTCCTTCGCCCCGTCCGGCTGCCGTTTGGTGGTGCGCCGCTGCCGTACGAACCCGAGGTCCTCGATGGTCACGACACGACCGAGCCGCTCGGTGAACAGGGCTGCCAGCACGGTGGGAACCGGTTCGCGCGGGGTCTCCCCCATGTCGATCCAGCGCCGCACCCGCGAGGTGTCGGTGGCCAGCTGGTGGTGGCCCATGGCGGCCGCCTGCCGGTTGACCATCCTCGCCAGCTCGCCCTTCGACCAGCCGGCCAGGCCGAACAGGTCGCTCAGGCGGGTGTTTGGTCCTCTGCTCACGTCAAGCCCCCAGGTTCTCGGCTGACTTGACAGTAGCCCGCCGTCAGATGCCCAGCGACTATTCGCCAGGCTTCGCCAGGGCACGCAAGATGGTCCGCCACCCACGGCCGGGTGTCAGGTAGGAATGCGCCTCCCCGACCCGGTCACCGGCGGAACTCCCCAGGGTGAAGTACGGACGGGCGGGGCGGCGTTCGAACTCGTCGGCGCACGAAGGGATCCGTAACTCATGTACGCATCAACGTCCTCCGTGTCCGCCCCGGTCCGGCCGCACCGCACGCTCCAGGCAGGCGGCGGCCCCTACCTCGAACCCGGCCGCCCCGCGGCACCGGCGCAGGGCTCCGTACGGGCGCGGCGGATGCCGGGGACCGGCTCGCAGCCGCTCAGCGGGAGAATCGACCTGTCGGGGCCGCAAGGGGCGCAGCTGCGCACCGCGCTCGCCTCGGTGCAGCGGATCTGTCCGGAGTTCGCGCCGGTGCAGGTGTTGCGGCGCAGCGGCCGGTCGGTCCTCCTCGTGGGGACGACCGGGCGGACGACCGCCGTCGCGAAGGTTTTACTGGACCACTCGCCGGAGTGGCGCGAGCGGTACCGGCACGAAATAGCGACGTACCGGGCGTTCGTCCGGCACCGCCCGCCGGTCCGGGTGCCGCGGCTGATCGCCGCCGATCCCGAGAACTGCACGCTGGTGGTCGAGCGGATGGCGGGCCGGGTCGCGGCATTGCAGCGGCACCCCGTGGAGGCCCCGCCGCGGGCCGACGTACGGGCCGCCCTGGGAGCGGTGTGCCGGGTGAACCAGTGGCGTCCGCCGACCGATCTGTTCGGGGATCCGCTGAACTACCCGCAGCGGATCGCGCGGTACCACGAGCTGGGGCTGCTCACCGACCGGGACCTGGGTGATCTGCAGAGCCTGTTGCGCGGGCTGAAACTGGCGGGCGTGCAACGGCAGTTCAACCACGGCGACGCCCTGCTGTCGAACCTGCTGCTGTCCCCCGCCGGGCCGGTGCTGCTCGACTGGGAGCACGCGGGCTGGTACCTGCCGGGCTACGACCTCGCCACCCTGTGGACGGTGCTGGGCGACGCCCCGGCCGCGCGCAGCCAGATCAGCCGGCTGGCCCAGGCGGCCGGCCCGGCTGCCCGGGACGCCTTCCTGGTCAACCTGATGCTGGTGCTGACCAGGGAGATCCGGATGTCCGAGACGGCGGTCCAGCGCTCCATGCTGGCGGCCGCCCCGACCCAGCCGCTGCCGGCGGGCGCCCTGTCCTCCGGTGAGGAGCAGCGGCTGCTGCTGCGCCGCCTGCACGACGACTGCGGCATGGCCCGCAGGGCGGTACGGGCGGTGGTCGGGACCCGCTGATCCCGGCGGACCGCAGCTGCTCCTCCCGTACGGAAATCCCGTGGTGTACGCACGTGCTGTGCGTACCACGGGATTTCGTGCGTTCCGGGCCGTCTCGCCATGGCTGCGCATGCCTTGACATCACATGATCCCCCGAACACCTTTTCTGACCCGGCATCAGTTGCGCTGGAGCCGCCGCCCCTTCGTCCCCACCCCGCTGGAGCCTGCCCATGAGCGCGAGCCCTGCTTCCGCCCTGCCGCCCGCTGCCGCGCCGTCCGGTGCCGCGGCGTCCGCCTCCGAGCCGTGCGTCTCCGAGCCGTCCGCCGGCCCGCCGCCGCCCGTCCTGCCCTCCCGTCGGACGGTCCTCGCCGGGACGGGGGCCGGGGTGCTGGCGGCGACGGTCCTGCCCTCCGCCGCCGCGCGGGCCTCCGGCGCCGCCCCCCTCGGCGAGTACGACGTGGTCGTGGTCGGGTCGGGGGCGGCGGGGATGACCGCGGCGCTCACGGCAGCCGGGCGGGGGCTGAGCGTGCTGGTGGTCGAGAAGGCGCCGACCTTCGGCGGTTCGGCGGCGCGGTCGGGGGCCGGGATCTGGCTGCCGAACAACTCGGTGATCCTGAACGCGGGCGTGCCCGACACCCCGCAGAAGGCGGCGGCGTACCTCGCGGCGGTCGTCGGCCCCGACGTACCGGCCGACCGGCAGGCGGCGTTCCTCGCGAACGGGCCGCGGATGCTGGACTTCGTGATGGCAAGAAGTCCGCTGCGCTTCCGCTACATGGACGGGTACAGCGACTACTACCCGAACCTGCCGGGCGGGCTGGCGAACGGCCGGTCCATCGAGCCCGACCAGTTCGACGGCAACCTGCTGGGCGGTGAACTCGCCCGGCTGAACCCGGCGTACATGCCGGTCCCGGCCGGGATGGTGGTCTTCAGCCAGGACTACAAGTGGCTGAACCTGGCGGCGGTGAACGCCAAGGGGCTGGCGGTGTCCACGGAATGCCTGGCGCGCGGTACGAAGGCCGCGCTGTGCGGGCAGAAGCCGCTGACGATGGGGCAGGCACTGGCGGCCGGCCTGCGGGCCGGGTTGCTGCAGGCGGGCGTTCCCGTGTGGTTGAACAGCCCGCTGGTGGACCTGGTCCAGGAGGGCGGGGCGGTCACCGGGGTGGTGGTGGAGAAGGAGGGCGTACGGGGCGTCGTACGGGCCCGGCGCGGCGTGGTCATCGGCTCGGGCGGTTTCGAGCACAACGCGCAGATGCGGGCGCAGTACCAGCAGCAGCCCATCGGCACGCAGTGGTCGGTGGGCGCGAAGGAGAACACCGGGGACGGCATCCGGGCAGGGCAGCGGGCGGGGGCGGCTCTGGCCCTCATGGAGGACGCGTGGTGGGGCCCGTCGATCCCGCTGCCGGGCGAGCCGTACTTCTGCCTCGCCGAACGGACCCTGCCGGGCGGGCTGATCGTGAACGCGGCGGGGGCGCGGTTCGTGAACGAGGCGGCGCCGTACAGCGACGTGGTGCACGTGATGTACGAGAAGGACCGGGGTGCGGCCGGTTCGCACATCCCGGCCTGGCTGATCGTGGATCAGAACTACCGCAACAAGTACCTGTTCAAGGACGTCCTGCCCACCCTGGTCTTCCCGGACGCGTGGTACGAGGCCGGCGCGGCGAAGAAGGCGTGGACCTGGGACGCGCTGGCGGGCCAGATCGGCGTGCCGGCCGGGGCCCTGCGGGCGACGCTCAACCGTTTCAATGCGCAGGCGTGGGCGGGCACCGACCCCGATTTCCACCGGGGGGACACGGCGTACGACCACTACTACACCGACCCGGGGGTCCAGCCGAATTCGTGCCTGGCCCCGATCTGGGCTCCGCCGTTCCACGCCTTCAAGATCGTGCCGGGTGATCTGGGGACCAAGGGCGGCATCGTCACGGACGCGCGGGCGCGGGCGCTGCGGCCCGACGGCTCGGTGATCCGCGGTCTGTGGGCGGCGGGCAACGCGAGCGCGGCGGTGATGGGCCACAGCTATGCGGGGGCGGGTTCGACGATCGGCCCCGCGATGACGTTCGGCTATGTGGCGGCGAACGACATCGCGGACGTGTAGGCGGTGCGGGGGGGGGCGGGGCGCGGGCTGTGGGCCCGCTAGCCCTGCTGGAAGAGCTCGGCGGGGAGCGGCTTCAGGAGGGCGTACAGGTCATCGGTGATGGGCCGGTCCCAGCTGGCGATGGTGACCAGCACGTTGTCGCTGCGGTCGAACTGCACGCAGCTGATCCGGCCCTCGGACAGCTTGATCTTCCGGACGATGAGGAGGTTGTCGCCCTGCATCACGGGGCAGTCCTCGACGCCGGTGACCTCGACGTCCTCCTCGTTCTCCAGGGCGTCGAGGAGCTGGGCCACCTCGAAGGGGACCTGGCCCTCGGCGAGGTCCCGGGCCGGAGAGCCCTCGGGGAGGTTGCCGATGATCATTGCGGGGCCGCGTCCGCCGAAGAGGTCGTAGCGGAGGAAGACGCCCTGGCAGCTGCCGTCGGGAGCGGGGAGCAGCCCGGCCCCGAGATTGCCCGGCCAGTCCCCCGGGTCCATGGCCAGGACGTCGAAGTCCGGGCCGGCGGGTGTGGCGGCGCGGTTGCGGCGGAGGAAGGACATGCCGCCATGGTACGTGGCCGGGCGGGTTTTCCGGCCGCGGGGCCCCCGCCCCGGCGGGGCCCCGTCCGGGCCGCCCGGGGTGCCGCGCCGGCACCTCGGGCGGACCGCTCCTCTGACGGGCGGGACCGGCGGGACGTGGTGCTGGAGCCGGGTGGCGTCGCCGGTGACCCGCAGGGCCATGGCCGGGAAACCAACCGGCGCGGTGGACCCCGGCTCCAGCCGCACCGCGTCGCCGACGAGGACGACCGTCCGGGACCACGGACCGTCGACGAGCCGGAAGCGGCCCCGCTCGCCCCGTCCCGGCGGGGCCGGCGCCCCGGCGAGGGACTGGGCGTCCCAGCGGTGTCGGGCGGGCTCGATCGCCCGCATCCGCAGCCGGACCGGCACGTCCGGCCCGAGGGCTCCCGGAACAGTCCCGCCACCCCGCGCGCCCCCTCGGCGAACCAGTCCGCCGGCCCCTCCGGCGCGGGCCTTGAGCTCGGTGCCGGTCGGGCGGGGACCGAGGGGCCGAGGTCTTCGATGCCGGTCCCGCGCCTTCGGCGCAGCCGGACCGGTGGAACCTGCTCGACCAGGACTCCCCGCACCCGGATCACGGGCCGTGACGTCGGCGGAATCGGCAGCACGCGCTCTGCCGGACCGTGCCTCCCTCTGGAGCGTGGGGGCGGACTCGGCAGCCCCGGCCTGCGGATTCCGGCCGGGAGGCCGCGGCGCGCGCACTCGTCCGCCGCCTCGCCGCCCGCACGGGCGTGCCCACCGAACCCGCGGAGAGCAGCAGCGGAACCGGTGCGCCTCAGCCGGAGCGGAGGATCCGGAAGCGGTCGGGGTCCCTCGGATCGCGGTCGACGACCTGGACCGGCGGCCAGGTCCACTGCCACACGCTGATGCCCGGCGTGCGGGAGAACCGGATGCGCCCGCGGGTGCCTTCGACGGCGACGCCCGCCCAGGATGCGGCCGTGCCCGCCCGGTCCGGGCCGTGAGAGCGCAGCACCTCCGCGAGGACGGCGACCGTGTCGTAGCCCTCGAAGGCGACGAAGGAGGGCGCTTCGGCCAGCTGCTGGCGCAGGGCCGTCTCGACGCGGGCACCGAGTGGGGTGAGGCGCTCGGGGAGGTAGCGCAGGAAGGGGATCCCGGCGCCGTCGTCGCCCAGCAGCTCCGCCCATGCGGAGAACTCCGGTTGTCCGGCCGGAGCGCCGATCGTGAGCCCGGTCAGGCGCGGGTCGCGGCGGACGGCCTGGACGAGCGGTACCGCCGGGTCCGGGTGGCCGACCAGGAGCAGGAGGGCTGTCGCACGGTGGTCGACGAGTGCGTCGCACACGGCCGCGGGGGTGAGCGCGCGCGCATCGAGTGCCATGACGGTGCCGCCGCGCGGAGCGAGGCGGTTGCGCAGGATGCGGGTCCCGGACGCCCAGTAGACGCTCGGTTCGGCTGCCACGGCGATACGGGTGTGGCCCGCGCCGAGGAGGAAGTCGGCGTAGACCTGCCAGCCGCGGGACTGCGGCGGGGCGAGGCGGGCGACCCGTTCCGTCGGCCGTTCGGTGAGTACGTCGAGCACCGCGGACGAGCAGAGGAACGGCAGGCCGAGGGCGTCGGCCCGGGCGGCCGCGGCGCGGGCGACGACGCTGTGGTACTCCCCTGCCACGGCGGCCACGCCCAGGCGGGCCAGTTCGTCCACGGCCGCGGCGGCCCTCTGCGGATCGGCCGCGGTGTCCCGGACCACCAGCTCCAGTGGTCTTCCGGCGATCCCGCCGGTGTCGTTGACCTCGCGGACGGCCAAGTCGAGTCCGGCGAGCAGGTGCCGGCCCGCCTCGGCCCAGCCGGGCCGGGTGAGCGGAACGAGAGCACCGATCCGGACGGATGACCCGCCCGTCGGCGCCGCTGCGGCCTGCGATGGCGGCGTGTTCATGCGGTGGCGTCCCCCGTGTGGTGATTCGGTTGCAGTGTGCCCGGATCCCGCCGGGGCGGGGCGCCGTGCCCCGGCAGGGCGGCGGCCGCTTCGGCCGCGAGTCCGTCCGCGCCGCACTCCCGCGCCGCCGCCACCGCCCGGGTCAGCAGGTCCCGGTCGCGCAGCTCCGCCCCCAAGGCGGCGAGTGCGCGGGCCAGTTCGTATCCGGCGGGGGATGCGGACAGCTGGGCCACTGCCTCACGCAGCAGGGTCTCCCGGTCCGGCGGCTCCGCGACCTCCGCCGCCACCCCGAGGGCCTGCCCGATGGCGGAGGCCGCGCCGAAGGCCCGGGCCCGCCGGACGGCGTCGCCGGCCAGGGCCCGCGCGCGGTCCGGGGCGTCCGCGGCCACGGCGCGGGCCAGGTGCAGCTGCCAGGGGCACCAGGCCGGGTTCTGGATGCCGCGCGGGGTCAGCCGCCGGTCCACCTCCTCCAGCTCGACGGCGGCGGCCTTGCGCTCCCCGCGGGCCAGGAGCAGTTCGGCGTAGACGGTCTGGGAGTCGGGGAAGACCACGGCAGCCGGGAAGGGCTTTCCGTAGTCGTGCTCCCTGGCCAGCGCCCAGGCCTCCTCGACCCGGCCCCGCGCGAGCAGGGTCGTGATGAGGATCGCGATGGCGTACCAGTGGACGGGGGTGCGCCGGCCCACGCGTTCGGCGAGCCCCAGCCCTGCCCGGGCCAGTTCCTCCGCCTCCACGAGCCGCCCGCGCCGGTAGCGGATGTACGCGCGCAGGCTGTACGCGAAGGAGAGGTGCGCCCCGCGCCAGCCCTGCCGCTCGAACTCGGCGGTGCCCGCGTCGAACAGCTCCTCCGCCCGCCAGGGCCGGTCGGCGTACATGTGGACCATGGCGGCGAGCACGGGCACCTCGAAGCCACGGTCCTCGTGCGCCCAGCCGAACCCGCCGTCCAGGGCCCGGTCGGCGTGGTGCAGGACGACGTCCACGGGCTCTCCGCGCAGGCAGGCGTCCCAGGCGCGCAGGCCGATCACGTACCGCTCGGTGAGGTCGCGTCCGGTCAGCCGGTCGGCGAGCCGGGCCAGGCGCCGTGAGCGGGCCGGGGAGCCGGTCTCGGCGGCGTTGAAGGCGTCCCACATGAACTGTTCGGACTGCAGGCGCAGCCGGGCCCGTACGTCCGGGGTGTGGGGGATCTCCCGGGCGAGGGCTTGCGAGGCGTCGGCGAGGCGGTCGCTGTGGGCGAGGACCTGGGCGAGCCGGATGACGATGCCCTGGCGCAGCGCGGGGTCGTCGGAGGGTTCGGCGAGCGCGGCGCGCAGGTGGTTGACGGTGTTCGCGGGTTCGGTGAGCAGGGAGGCGCAGCCGAGTTCGTACAGGACGGCGGCCCGCTGGTCGAAGTCCGGGGGCTCGCGCAGGGCGCGGGCGAGCTGGCGGCGGGCGGCGTCCGGAGCGCCGGCCCGCAGGTTCTCGGCGGCGGCCTCGCGCAGGATGCGCACCACCCAGGGGTCGTTCTCCGGGTGGGTCTCCAGCAGGTGGCGGGCGGCGGCGGAGGGGCCGAGCCCGGCGTCGACGACGGCGACGGCGGCCTGCCCGTGGAGGGCGACCCGGAGCGCGTCCGGGATGGCCCGGTAGAGGGCGGTGGCGATCAGCGGGTGGACGAACTCCAGTCCCGCGTCGGGGTCTTCGGCCGGCCCGGACAGGATGCGGGCGCCGCGGAGCCGGCCGGTCGCGTCGGCGGCCTCCTCGGAGCCGAGCCCGGCGACGCGGGCGGCGAGCTCCTGGGGGATGGCGGTGCCGAGCACGGCGCAGGCCCAGGCGAAGCGCACCGTGGAGGGGCCGAGGCTGTGCAGGCGGGCGACGAGGCCGCTGCCCCGCTGGGCGGCGGCGAGGTCGCGCAGCAGTGGTGCGCTGGCCTCGACGGGGGCCAGGCCCTCGTCGCGGACCTTGGCGGTGAGTTCGACGGCCTCGAAGGGGTTGCCGGTGGTGACGGTCCAGGCCTCCCGGCAGAACGCGTCGTCGGCGTGGTCGCCGAGCGCTTCGCGGACCAGGGTGGAGACGGCGTCCGCCGTGAGCGGGGCCAGGGCGAACGGGCGCTGTCCGGCCCGGCCGGGCAGCCGGCGGAAGGAATCGGCGTGCGGGGGCAGTTCGTCGGGGCGGTACGCGACGGCGAGGAGCAGCGGGAGGTGCTCGGCGCGCGGGGCGAAGGCGGCGAGCCAGGAGAGGGATTCGGGGTCGGCCCAGTGCGCGTCGTCGAGGACGAGGACGACGGGGGCGCGCTGCACGGCGAGGTGGGTCAGCACCCAGTCGAGGCCGTCCCGCAGGCCCTGGGGATCGGGCGGGGCGCCCTGGTCGGGGGCGCAGAGGCCGAGGGCGGGGCCGATGATGGCGTACCAGCTGCCGAGGGCGGCGCGCAGTTCCTCCTCGGAGCGGCCGGCCAGCTGGGGCTGGATGAGCTGGCGGGCGACGTGGAAGGGCTGGCTCTGCTCCTGTTCGCCGCCGCGGGCGGCGAGGAGGGTGCAGGAGCGGGCGCGGGCGCGGCGGCGCACTTCGGCGAGGAGGGTGGTCTTGCCGAGGCCGGCCGGGCCGGAGAAGGCGAGCAGCGCACCGCCCCTGCCGGAGGCGGGGCCGGGGCCGGTTCCGGTGCCGGTGAGCTGGTCCAAGGCCTCGTCCACCGTGGCGAGCTCTGCCTCGCGTTCGAACATCGTGCGCCGTGTGCGGGTCCGGCGATCCGTCATGGCTGGTACCCCCCAGACCGGTTCGGGGATCAGCGTACGCCCGCGTGCGGGGGCGCGAGGCCGTCTGCCGGGAAAGATCGAGACCGGTTTTCCGCCCCCGGCCGGGCCCGGGGCGGCGCCACCGGAGCGGCGGCCGCGCCCGGTGGTACGCCGCCTGCGGCGCGGGGCTACGTCAGGTCGAATTCGCCGCCCCGCGCGTCCAGGACGAACCTGCGCCACTCATCCGGCGCGAAGATCAGCGAGGGGCTCTCGGGGCGCTCGCTGTTGCGCATCGCGATGAACCCCTCGACGAAGGCGATCTGGACGTCGCCCGCCCCCCGGCTGCTGGACTGCCAGTCCGCCCCGCTGAGATCGAGGTCCGGCTTGCCCCAGCCGGCCAGGGGCTGCGAAGTCATGCTCTCGGCCACGTGCGTGCTCCTCCCGGTACGTCGTCCGGGGGCCAGGTTAACCATCGCGGCGGGTGTCGCACAGACCACGGTGCGTCACGCGTGGCCGGTCGGGCACCCGCCCCCCGGGAGGCGCACGCGCCGCAACCGTCCTCAGGAGACGGGCGCTTGCGCCCCCACCAGCCACATCGCGAAGAACTGTGCGCCGCCCCCGTACGCGTGCCCCAGCGCCCGCCGGGCTCCGGGGACCTGGTGTTCGCCCGCCTGGCCGCGGACCTGGAGCGCCGCCTCCGCGAAGCGGATCATGCCGGAGGCGCCGATCGGGTTGGTGGACAGGACTCCGCCCGAGGGGTTCACCGGGAGGTCGCCGTCCAGCTCGGTGACCCCGGCCTCGGTGAGCTTCCAGCCCTCGCCCTCCTGGGCGAAGCCCAGGTTCTCCAGCCACATGGGCTCGTACCAGGAGAACGGCACGTACATCTCCACCGCGTCGATCTCCCGCCGCGGGTCGGTGACCCCGGCCTGCCGGTAGACGTCGGCGGCGCAGTCCTTGCCGGCCTGAGGCGAGACGAAGTCCTTGCCCGCGAACAGCGTGGGTTCGCTGCGCATGGCCCCGCCGTGCACCCAGGCCGGCGGCCGCGGCGAGCGGGCCGCGCCCGCCCGGTCGGTGAGCACCATGGCGCAGGCCCCGTCGGAGGAGGGGCAGGTCTCGGAGTACCGGATCGGGTCCCACAGCATCGGCGAGGCCTGGACCTTCTCCAGGGTGATGTCGTGCTCGTGCAGGTGGGCGTACGGGTTCTTCAGCGCGTTGCGGCGGTCCTTGTACGCGACCAGCGAGCCGACCGTGTCGGGTGCGCCGGTGCGCCGCATGTACGCCCGTACGTGCGGGGCGAAGAAGCCGCCCGCGCCGGCCAGCAGGGGCTGCTGGAAGGGGACGGGCAGCGACAGGCCCCACATGGCGTTGGATTCCGACTGCTTCTCGAAGGCGAGGGTGAGCACCGTGCGGTGGACGCGGGCCGCGACCAGGTTCGAGGCGACCAGTGCGGTGGAGCCGCCCACCGATCCGGCGGTGTGGACGCGCAGCATGGGCTTGCCGACCGCGCCGAGGGCGTCGGCCAGGTACAGCTCCGGCATCATCACGCCCTCGAAGAAGTCGGGGGCCTTGCCGATGACGACCGCGTCGATGTCCGCCCAGGTCAGCTCGGCGTCGGCGAGCGCGCGGGCGGCCGCCTCCCGGACCAGGCCGGCGATGGAGACGTCGTGGCGGGCGGCGACGTGCTTGGTCTGGCCGATGCCGACGACGGCCACCGGCTCCTTGCCCGACGTGCTCATACGGGGTCCCCTTCCAGGACGGCGACCAGGTTCTGCTGGAGGCAGGGGCCGGAGGTGGCGTGGGCGACGGCCCGGTCGGACGCGCCGCGGTGGATCCGGGCGGCGGCCTCGCCGATCCGGATCAGGCCGGCGGCCATGACCGGGTTGGCGGCCAGGGCCCCGCCGGAGGGGTTGACGGTGACGGCCTCGCCGAGTCCGAGCGCCTTGCGGAGCACGACCTCCTGGGAGGAGAAGGGGGCGTGCAGTTCGGCCGTGTCGACCGGGGCGTCGAAGACGCCCGCGTGTCCGGCGGCGATCCGGGTCGACGGGGAGTCGGTGAGGTCGCGCAGGCCCAGGCCGTGCGCTTCGATCCGGTGGTCGATCCCGGTGATCCAGGCGGGCCGCGCGCACAGCCGCCGCGCCGTGTCCCCCGCGGCGAGGACGACCGCGGCCGCGCCGTCGCCGACGGGCGGGCAGTCGCCGGTGCGCAGCGGCCGTACCTGGTAGTCGCCCTGCGGGACGGCGCCGCGGAGCTGGGCGTGCGGGTTCTGCGCGGCGGCGGCCCGGCTGCGGGCCCCGATGGCGGCGAGGGCGTCCTCGTCGCTCTCCCCCGCGTCGATCAGCGCCTGCGCCTGGAGGGCGGCGAGGGCGACGGCGTCGGGCCACAGCGGCGCCAGGTAGTACGGGTCGAGCTGGCGGGTCAGGACGTCGCGCACGGATCCGGGTGAGGTCTTCCCGTACGCGTACACGAGCGCGGTGTCGGCCTCGCCGGTCTGGATCTTGACCCAGGCCTCGTACAGGGCCCAGGCGCCGTCCATCTCGACGTGCGATTCGGAGATCGGCGGCCAGGCGCCCACCCCGTCCAGGGTCATGGTGAAGGAGAACGCCCGGCCGGCGAGGTAGTCGCTGGAGCCGGAGCAGGTGAAGCCGATCTCTCCGGCCTTCAGGCCGGTCTGCTCCAGCACCTGGTGCAGGACCGGCATCACCATCTCGACTTCGCTGAGCTCGTCGGTGCGCCGCAGGTGGTCGCTCTGCGCGAAGGCGACGACGGCGACCTCGCGGGCGTATCGGGCCGTCGGTCGGGGCATCAGATGAGCTCCTTGTACGCGTCGTAGTCGGCGTCCGGCTCGCCGGTGGGGCGGTAGTGGTCGGGGTAGCGGCCGCCCTCGGTCCACACGGGTTCCACGCGCAGGCCCATGCGGACCTGGTCGTAGGGGATGCCGCCGATCCGGCCGTGCAGGGCGAGGCCGGCGCCGTCGAGGGCGATGTGGGCGTAGACGTAGGGGACTTCGATGTCGAGGTTCTTGGCCTTGATGTTGACGATGCAGAAGGTGGTGACGGTGCCGGCGGGTCCCACCTCGACGCGGTCGGTGGTGGCGACCCCGCAGGTGGGGCAGGCGCCGCGCGGCGGCACGTACACCTTGTGGCAGGAGGGGCAGCGCTCGCCGACGGTCTTCTGCTCGGCGAGGGCGTTGATGTAGGCGGTCTGGGCGCGGCCGGGGCTGTACGTGTAGTCGAGACGCGCCGGTGCGGTGATCCCGGTGACGGCGTTGGCGAAGTCGCCGTCGTGCGGGGCGGGTTCGTGCTCGGCGGGGCCTTCGTACGGTTCGAAGCAGGCGATGTCGGTGATCGCCCCGGCGCGCTCCTCGGCCCAGCGCACCCGTACCCGCATGCCGGTGCGCACGGCTTCGGGGCCGGGTGCGTCGAGGGCGTGCAGGATCGCGGTGTCGGCGCCGTCCAGGCGGACGAGGGCCCAGGCGAAGGGGGTGTCCAGGGGCTGGTGGGGGCGGGGCCGGCCGTTCCACGCCCAGGTGGTGACGGTGCCGGTGGGGGCCACCTCGACGAGCTCGCGGATCTCCTCGGCGGTACGGGGGTCGTATTCGACGGGCGGGACCATCACGGTGCCGTCGGTGGTACGCACGCCGAGTACGACGCGCTCGCGCAGCCCGGTCAGGAAGGCGCTCTGCACGGGCCCGAGGGACCGGGTGAAGGGAAACTCGACGACGAGTGGCGCGCGCAGCACCTCGGGCGGGGACGCGGCTGCTGTCATGAGGGCTCTCCGATTCTCCGGGCGGACTCCGGGGTGGTGCTGCCGGGTGGTGCTCCGGGGTGATGCTGCGGTTACGGGGGCGTGGTCAGGCCCGGCGGTAGACGGCCGGGCGTTTCTCGGCGAAGGCGCGGGCGCCTTCCTTGGCGTCGGCTGTGTCGAAGACCGGCCAGCCGCGGGCGAGTTCGGCGGCCAGTCCGTCCGTCTCGGTCATCTCGGCGGTCTCGTAGACGGAGGCCTTGACCGCTTCGACGGCCAGCGGCCCGCAGGCGTTGACCTGCTCGGCGATCTCCAGCGCCTTGGCCAGCGCCGTCCCCTCGGGGACGACCTGGCCGACCAGGCCGATGCGGGCCGCCTCCTCGGCGGAGTACGGCCGGCCGGTCAGCAGCATCTCCAGCGCATGGGTGCGGGGGATCTGGCGCGGCAGCCGCACCGTGGAGCCGCCGATCGGGAAGAGGCCGCGCCTGACCTCGAACAGCCCGAAGGTGGCGCCGGCGCCCGCGACCCGGATGTCCGTGCCCTGGAGGATCTCGGTGCCGCCGGCCACGCAGTGGCCCTCCACCGCCGCGATCACCGGCTTGCGCGGGCGGTGGTGGCGGAGCATGGCCTTCCAGTGCAGGTCGGGGTCGGCCTTCAGGCGGTCCCGGTACTGCTCGCCCGCCATGCCCTTCCCGGCCAGCGCCTTGAGGTCCATCCCGGCGCAGAAGTCCCCGCCCGCGCCGGTCAGGACGACCGAGCGGACGGTGTCGTCGGCGTCCGCCTCCAGCCAGCCGTCGTAGAGCCCCACCAGCAGCGGCAGCGAGAGCGCGTTCTTCGCCTCGGGCCTGTTCATGGTGAGCACCAGCGTGGCGCCGCGGCGCTCCACGGTCAGGTGTTCCGTCCCACCCATTGCCGTCCTCCCGTCTCAAGACCTAGAACAGGTTGCAGGAGGGCCGTGTGCACTTCAAGGGTTTTCTGACACCCAGTCAGATTTCTTGGGCGGCGCCCTTCCCAGTTCGGGTGGGCGGCGCTCTAATGGCCGCCGAGCGGCCCGGTGGCGGCCGCGCCACGGGGAACTTTCGGGGGTGAGGAGGAACGGTGGAGTACAACCTTGCCGACCTGTTCGAGTCGGTCGTCGACGTGGTCCCGGACCGCGAGGCCCTGGTGTACGTGGACCACCCCGGCACCGGCGCCGAGCGCCGTCTGACCTACGCGCAGCTGGACGCGGCGGCGAACCGCATCGCGCACCACCTGCTGGACAGCGGGCTGAAGGCCGGCGAGCACCTGGGCCTGCACCTCTACAACGGGGTCGAATACCTGCAGACCGTCCTGGCCTGCCTGAAGGCGCGCCTCGTACCGGTGAACGTCAACTACCGCTACGTGGAGGAGGAGCTGGTCTACCTCTACAACGACGCCGACCTCGCCGCCCTCGTCTTCGAGGGGGAGTTCACCGAGCGGGTGGCGGCCGCCCTGCCCCAGACGCCGCGGCTGCGGCACCTGCTCCGGGTCGGCACGGCACCCGGGGGCGCACCGGAGCCCGCGATCGCGCCGGTCGCCTACGCGGCCGCCGAAGCGGCGGGCTCACCGGAACGCGGCTTCCCGCCCCGCTCCCCCGACGACCTCTTCATCATCTACACCGGCGGCACGACCGGCATGCCCAAGGGCGTCATGTGGCGGGCCGAAGACCTGTTCTTCGCTGGGCTGTTCGGCGGCGAGCCCTCGGGCGAGCCGGTGAAACGGCCCGAGGAGCTGGCCGAGCGGGTCGTCGCGCGCGGCGCCGGCCTCACCTTCTTCCCCGCTCCCCCGCTGATGCACGGCACCTCGACGCTGACCTCGTTCATCGCCTTCAACTACGGGCAGCGGGTGGTGATCCACCGCAAGTACGCGCCCGAGGAAGTGCTCCGTACGATCGAGAAGGAGAAGGTGTCGAGCGTGTCGCTCGTGGGCGACGCGATGCTGCGGCCGCTCATCGACGCCCTGAACGGGCCACTGAAGGGCACCGACCTGTCCTCGCTGTTCAGCGTCTCCTCGTCCGGAGCGATCATGTCGGAGACGGTGCGGGAGGAGTTCCAGCGGCTCGTGCCGCACGTGGTGCTGCTGAACAACTTCGGATCCTCGGAGTCCGGGTCCAACGGGCGGGCGACCGACGACGCGGGCCCGGAGAAGGGCTTCCGCCTCATGGTCAACGACCGGACGCAGGTGGTGGACCCGGTGACCCACGAGGCCGTGCCGGTGGGCGTACCCGGGCGTCTGGCCCAGCGCGGCCACGTCCCGCTCGGCTACTACAACGACCCGGTGAAGACCGCCGAGACCTTCTTCCGGAAGGGCGACGAGCGGTGGGTGCTGCTCGGCGACATGGCGACGGTCGACGAACAGGGCATCGTCACCGTGCTGGGGCGCGGCTCGCAGTGCATCAACACGGGCGGCGAGAAGGTCTACCCGGAGGAGGTCGAACAGGCGCTGAAGTCCCATCCGGACGTGTACGACGCCCTGGTCGCGGGGGTGCCGGACGCACGCTGGGGCAATCACGTCGCGGCCGTGGTCCAGATCCGGGACGGCGCGCCCGAGCCGACGCTGGACGAGATCCAGACCCACTGCCGCAGCCGGCTGGCGGGCTACAAGATCCCGCGCCAGCTGGTCGTCACGCCCGCGATCCAGCGCTCCCCGAGCGGCAAGGCCGACTACCGCTGGGCGAAGTCGGTGGCCACGCAGGCGGACACGGCCGACCGGGCCACGCCGAACGGGTAGCCGTCTCCTCCTCGCGCTCCACGAGCTGGTGCACGCCTCGGCCCGGCATGACCTGCTGGTGCGGGCCCTGCGCGCCCGCAACGAGACCCCCCATCTGGACCTGACGGGTCTGCACCTGACGGACGTCAAGCGGGGCCGGAGATCCACCACGAGGCGGACCCTAGAGCTGGGAGCGCAGGTCGGCCGCGAGGGCGCGGGCCCAGGTCGCGAGCTCGTCGCGGTCCGCGCCGCCGCCCAGCGCGCCGACCTGCTCGTCGGTCAGCTGTACGGGGCCGGGGTGCTCCAGCAGGTGGGCCGTCTCGGCGAGCAGCGCGTAGAGGCGCCGGGCACCGGCCGCGCTCAGGCGCACCGACACCGCGGGGTCGATGACGGACATCGCCGCCGCCTCCCTTCGCGAGGGGCATCTGCTTCGACCGTACGCCGGCGGGCGGGCGGCCGCGCGCCGCGCCCGTGCACGACGGCCGGGGGCGCCCGGTGGGGAGCCGCCCGGCCGGCCGGCCGCTCAGGTGCCGTCGGACAGGAACCGTTCGACGCGGGCCGCGAACCACTCCGGGTCGTCCAGGAACGGGAAGTGCGCCGCGCCGGGCTGCACGTCGGCCGTACCGCGCGGGAAGACCTCCGCGAGCTGCGCGGCCAGGGCCGGGGGCGGGTTGCCGTCCAGCTCCCCGGCCAGCACCAGCACCTCGGCCGTGAGCTGCCGCAGCGCCCGGCGGGTGGCGGGCGGGTCGAAGGCTCCGGGAGCCGCGAAGGCCAGGGCCGCCTTCTCGTTCTGCTGCTGCTCGCCCGCCGCGTGGTTCGCCCGGGCCCTCTCGTCCCACCGCCCGTAGAAGACGGGAGCGGCCCGGTCCCAGTCGGCGTCGGAGTCACCGCCCGCGAGGATCCGCTCGTAGGACGCGATGGCGGTGTCGTACGGCTCGGCGCCCGCCCGCAGCCGGGCCGCCGCCAGCTTCTGCTGCGGGGTGGACGACAGGTCCACGGCCCAGGCGGTCGGGGTCACGAGGACGACCCGGCGCAGCCGCTCGGGGTGCCGGGCGGCGTACAGCTGGACGAGGTTGCCGCCGGCCGAGTGGGCCAGCAGGTCCATGCGCTCCAGGCCCAGGTGGAGGCGGAGCGCCTCGACGTCGGCGACCTGGTGGTCGACGCGGTAGGTCCTTTCGTCCGCGGGTACCGCGGAGCCGCCGGTGCCGCGCAGGTCGAGCAGGACGAGCCGGCGCCCTGCGGCCAGGCCGCCGAGGTCGCCCAGGTAGGCGGAGGCGCGCATGGCCCCGCCGGGCAGGCACACGAGCGGTTCTCCCTCCCCCCGGACGTGGTAGGCGAGTTGGGTTCCGTCGTAGCTGGTGAAGAGGGGCATGGGCCTCATCCCATCATGCGATCACTCGTTCGAGTCATTGATTTCGGCGCCCCGGTCCGGCAATCTACCGAATGATCGGTCGGTTGGCGGGCTCACTCACGATGAGGTGACGGCATGGCGGCGTACGCAGGTTTCCACGACGACAGCGAGCGGCTGGGCCGCGACGAGCTGGCCGCCCTCCAGCTGAAGCGGCTGCGCGAGACGCTGCACCGCGCCTACGAGCGAGTCCCCTTCCACCGCCGGGCCTTCGACGAGGCGGGGGTGCACCCCGACGACTGCCGGTCCCTCGCCGATCTCGCCCTGTTCCCCTTCACGACGAAGACGGACCTGCGCGACCAGTACCCCTTCGGCATGTTCGCCGTCCCCCGCTCCGAGGTGCGCCGCATCCACGCCTCCAGCGGCACCACCGGCCGCCCCACCGTCGTCGGGTACACCGACGGGGACCTGGCCACCTGGGCCGATGTCGTGGCCCGCTCCATCCGGGCGGCCGGCGGCAGACCCGGCCAGATCGTCCACGTGGCGTACGGGTACGGCCTCTTCACCGGCGGCCTCGGCGCGCACTACGGGGCGGAGCGCCTCGGCTGTACGGTCGTCCCCGCCTCGGGCGGGATGACGGACCGCCAGGTCAGGCTGATCCAGGACTTCCGGCCGGAGGTCATCATGGTGACGCCCTCGTACATGCTCACCCTGCTGGACGAGATGGAGCGCCAGGGCATCGACCCGCGCGCCACCTCCCTGCGGACAGGGATATTCGGTGCGGAGCCGTGGACGCAGGAGATGCGCCGGGAGATCGAGGAGCGGCTCGGCATCGACGCCGTGGACATCTACGGGCTGTCCGAGGTGATGGGCCCGGGCGTGGCGCAGGAATGCGTCGAGACCAAGGACGGCCTCCACATCTGGGAGGACCACTTCTACCCGGAGGTGGTCGATCCGCTCACCGGCGAGGTGCTGCCGGAGGGCGAGCCCGGGGAGCTGGTGTTCACCTCGCTCACCAAGGAGGCCATGCCGGTCGTCCGCTACCGCACCCGGGACCTGACCCGGCTGCTGCCCGGCACCGCCCGGCCGGCCTTCCGGCGCATGGAGAAGGTGACGGGGCGCAGCGACGACATGATCATCGTGCGCGGGGTGAACCTCTACCCGACGCAGATCGAGGAGATCCTGCTGCGGACACCCGGCCTGGCTCCCCATTTCCAGCTGCGGCTGACCCGCGAGGGCCGGATGGACGCCCTGACCGTACGGGTGGAGGCGCGCCGGGATGCGGATGCCGGGCGCAGACGGGCCGCGGCCGCCGAAGTGGTGCGTGCGGTCAAGGAGGGCATCGGCGTCTCCGTCACCGTCGAAGTCGTCGACCCGGAGACGCTGGAGCGCTCGGTGGGGAAGATCAAGCGGCTGGTGGACCTGCGGACGGCACAGTAGCGGACCGCCGGGCACCTTCCGGGCGGGCCCGCGAAACCACCCTTTCGGGCCCAATTCCCGGGTGGCGCCGCGGTTCCCCGCGTGCCGCCGGGTAGGCCAGTCCCGTGACCTCGATGCTGCGCCGGATCCACGCCCGGCTCCAGGCCTCCCCGGCCGGGCTGGCCTGGAGCCGGGGGCGCGAGATGGAGCTGATGCACCGGGCCATGGGATTCGCGGCGCTCGGGTTCCTGACCCTGGTGCCGCTGCTGGTGGTCGTGGCCGCCGCCGCGCCGGGCAGCGGCTCCGGCTTCGGCCGCTGGCTCGGCCAGGCCCTCGGCGTGAGCGCCGCCTCGCGGGCCCGGGTCGAGATGCTGTTCGGCGCCGCCGACCTGGCGCTGGAGCGGACCACCGCCTTCGGTCTCGCCGCCCTCGCCGTCTTCGGCCTCACCTTCGGCTCGGCCGTCCAGACCGGCTACGAGAAGGTGTGGGACCTGCCGACCGCCCGCTGGCACACCATGTGGCGGCACGTCGTCTGGCTGGCCCTGCTCGTCTGTTACCTCGCGCTGCTCGTCGAGATCCCCGCGCCCTCTGACGACGCCGCCGGCACCGCCCTCGGCACCACGGGCGACCTGATCGGCACCTGCCTGTTCTTCTGGGGCTCCCAGCGCCTGCTGCTCGGCGGCCGGGTCCGCTGGCGGGCGCTGCTCCCCGGGGCGGTGGCCACCAGCATCGGCCTGCTCGGGCTGCGGGTCTTCTCCCAGCTGGTGTTCTCCCCGCTGATCGCCTCGAACGCGGTCACGTACGGCCCGTTCGGCACCCTGCTGGTCGTCCAGTCCTGGCTGGTCGGGGTCGGCTTCGTCGTGTACGGCGGCGCACTGGTCGGCCGTCTGGTCCACGAACACCTCACGGTCCGCCGCCTGCGCCACACCGACCTCCTCCCCGACCGGGACTGACCCGGGGGCGGACCACCCGGACCACCCGGACCGCCCGGACCGCCCGGACCGGCCGCAGGCCGGTGTACGGCACGGCGTCACCCGGCAGCACGCGGCGCCCGTGCAGCCGGGGGCTGCTCGGGCCGGGGTCGAGACCGCGGCTCGGATACCAAACGGGATGTTGACAGACCGTCAACGCGCCTGCATGAGTGTGGGGGCACGCACGCACCAGCTGCTCCAGGAGCAACCCGCCCGCGCGCCATGCCACTTGGGAGGCACGTTGCCATTCCATACCCGCCCGCTCCTCCGCCGCGCCGCCCTCACCGGCGCCGCCCTGCTCGCCGCCGCGGCCGCCGTACCGCAGGCCGCCGCGGCCGCCGCCGACACGGGGAACCGCGGGCCGTCCCGCGGCGGCCTGTCCGCCGTGATCCGCTACACCGAGTACGGCATACCCCACATAGTGGCCAAGGACTACGCGAACCTCGGCTTCGGCACCGGCTGGGCCCAGGCTGCCGACCAGGTGTGCGTCCTGGCCGACGGGTTCGTCACCCTCGCCGGTGAGCGCTCGCGCTGGTTCGGTGCCGACGCGGCGCCCGACGGATCCCTCTCCTCCGCCGCCGGGAACCTCTCCAGCGACCTGTACTTCAGGGGCGTCCGCCAGTCCGGCACCGTCGAGAAGCTGCTCGCCACACCCGCCCCGGCCGGCCCCGGCAAGGACCTCGGGGAACTGATGCGTGGCTGGGCCGCCGGGTACAACGCCTGGCTCGCCCAGAACGAGATCACCGACCCCGCCTGCAAGGGCGCCGCCTGGGTCCGCCCGGTCACCCCCCTCGACGTGGCTTCCCGGGGCTTCGCCATCTCGGTGCTCGGCGGCCAGGGCCGCGGCGTCGACGGGATGACCGCCGCGCGGCCGCCCGGCGTCGGCGCCCGTACGACGGCGGCGGCAGCGCCCGACGCCGCCGCAACGGACCCGGCGGCCGCCGCCGAGGCGGCCCGGGCCTTCTTCGACACCGGCCGCTACGACAGGGGCTCCAACGCGGTGGCCTTCGCCGGGTCCACCACCGCGAGCGGCCGCGGCCTGCTCCTCGGGAATCCGCACTACCCCTGGCAGGGCGGTCGCCGGTTCTGGCAGTCGCAGCAGACCATACCCGGCGAGCTGAACGTCTCGGGCGGCTCCCTGCTCGGCACCGCCGTGGTGAACATCGGCTTCAACGAGAAGGTCGCCTGGAGCCACACCGTGGCCACCGGCACCCCCGTCAACCTGCACCAGCTCACCCTGGACCCGGCCGACCCGACCACCTATCTGGTCGACGGCAAGCCGGAACGGATGACCGAACGGAAGGTCACCGTCCAGGTGGCGGGCGGCGAACCCGTCACCCGCACCCAGTGGTGGACCCGCTACGGCCCGGTCATCACCGGCCTCGGACCCGGACTGCCGCTGCCCTGGACCACCGCCACCGCCTACGCCCTGAACGACCCGAACGCGGCGAACCTGCGCGGCTTCGACACCGCCCTCGCCCTCGGCAAGGCCCGTTCGGTCGCCGGGATCCAGGACGCCCTCAGGCGCACGCAGGGCCTGCCCTGGGTCAACACGATCGCCGCGGACTCCGCGGGCGCCACCCTGTTCACCCAGTCCCAGGTGCTCCCGCGGATCACCGACGAGCTCGCCGCCCGCTGCTCCACCCCGCTCGGCCGGGCCACGTACCCGGCGTCGGGGCTCGCCGTCCTCGACGGAGCACGCGGCGACTGCGCGCTCGGCTCGGACCCCGACGCGGTGCAGCCGGGGGTGTTCGGCCCCGGGAAGGCACCGACCCTGCGCGACGCCCCGTACGCCGAGAACTCCAACGACAGCGCCTGGCTGGCCAACGCGGACCGGCCGCTGACCGGCTACGAGCGGATCTGGGGCACCCTCGGCACACCGCGCTCGCTGCGCACGCGCGGAGCGGTCGAGGACGTGGCGGCGATGGCCGCGCGGGGCCGCCTGACCGTCGCCGACCTGCAGGAGCAGCAGTTCGCCAACCGCGTACCGGCCGGTGACCTGGCGGCGGCCGACGCCGCCGGGGCCTGCGCCGCGCTGCCCGGCGGCACGGCGACGGCGAGCGACGGCAGGACGGTGGACGTCACCGCGGCCTGCGCGGTGCTGGCCGCCTGGGACCGCACAGCCGACACCGGCAGCCGGGGCGCGCTCCTCTTCGACCGCTTCTGGCGCAGGCTCACGGCGGGTACGGCGGCCAAAGACCTGTGGCTGGTGCCGTTCTCGGCCGCCGACCCCGTCCGCACGCCGCGTACGCTCAATCCGGCTGCGCCCGGTATCGGACGGGCCCTCGCCGACGCGGTCGCCGAGCTGACGGCGGCGGGCATCGCCCTGGACGCCCCGCTGGGCGAGCACCAGCTCGTGGTGCGTGGCGGGCAGCGGCTGCCGGTGTCGGGCGGCACCGAGGCGCTGGGCGTCTGGAACAAGATCGAGGCGCCGTGGGACGCGGCCGCCGGGGGCTACCCGGAGGTCGTGCACGGCTCCAGTCACATCCAGGCGGTCGGCTGGGACGGCGGCCACTGCCCGGTCGCGCGCACCTTGCTGACGTACGGCCAGTCCTCGAACCCCCTCTCGCCCCACTCCGCCGACCAGACCCGGCTGCTGTCCGGGGAGCGGTGGGTGACCTCGCGGTTCTGCGAGCGGGACATCCTCGCCTCACCGCAGCTGAAGGTGGTGTGGCCGCGCGAACGCCGCTGAACCGGAGCCGGCGCGGCCCCCTCGTACGGGACCGCGCCGGCGCCGCACCGCCACGGCGACTCGCGGGCGGGCGCACCGGCCCACGCGCTCACGGGCTCACGGGCTCACGGGCTCACGGCGAGGAACAGGTACGCGGCCAGCAGCACGATGTGGACGCCGCCCTGGAGGAGGGTGGCCCGGCCCGGGACGATGGTGAGCGCGCTGACGACGACGGTCAGGGCGAGCAGCACCATGTGGGTCGGCCCGAGGCCCAGCAGCAGCGGCCCGGAGAGCCAGACGGAGGCCAGCGCGATGGCCGGGATGGTCAGGCCGATGCTCGCGATGGAGGAGCCGTAGGCCAGGTTCAGACTGGTCTGCACCCGGTCCCGGCGGGCCGCCCGGACGGCGGCCAGGGTCTCCGGGGCCAGCACGAGCAGGGCGATGATCACACCGACGACAGCGTTCGGCAGACCCGCGCGGGTGACGCCCGCCTCGATGGTCGGGGACACGGCCTTGGCGTCGCCGACCACGGCGACCAGGGCGACCAGCAGCAGGCCGAGGCTGACCAGGGCGGCGCGGGAGCCGGGCGGATCGGCGTGGCCGCCTTCACCGGAGGCCGCGGAGGCCTCACCGCCCACCGGCAGGAAGTAGTCCCGGTGCCGGACCGTCTGGACGGCGACGAACAGGGCGTACAGGGCGAGCGAGGCGAGAGCGGCGAAGGTCAGCTGCGCCGGCGAGAACTCCGGCCCGGGCTTGGTGGTGGTGAAGGTCGGCAGCACCAGGCTGAGGACGGCCAGCGTGGCGACGGTGGCCAGGGCCGCGCCGGAGCCTTCGGCGTTGAAGACGGCGACCCGGTTGCGCAGGGCGCCGACGAGCAGGGACAGGCCGACGATGCCGTTGCAGGTGATCATGACGGCGGCGAAGACGGTGTCCCGGGCGAGCGAGGCCGTCTTGTCGCCGCCGTCGGCCATCAGGGTGACGATGAGGGCCACTTCGATGACGGTGACGGCCACGGCGAGCACGAGGGAGCCGAAGGGTTCGCCCACCCGGTGGGCGACGACCTCCGCATGGTGGACGGCCGCCAGGACGGCCCCCGCGAGGCACAGCGCGACGAGCGCCACCACGGGCCCCGGCAGCTCGCGTCCCCAGCTGAGGACGAGGGCGACCAGCGCCAGCACGGGGACCGCCACGGTCCAGTCGGTCACGGAGAATCTGCGGGTAGCCGTACTCATATCAGCCAACGTGCCAGATTCGTCCCCCCGGTGCGGCGCAGGGAGGCGTCCGACGCGCTGCCGTGGCCCTCATACCGCGCGTTCGCGGCCCTCCCAGTACGGGTCGCGCAGCCGCCGCTTGTACAGCTTCCCGTTCGGATCCCGGGGCATCGTCTCGATGAAGTCGACCGATTTCGGACGTTTGAACCCCGCCAATTGCCGCTCGCAGTGGTGCAGGATCTCGGCTGCGAGCGCATCCCCCGCCTCGAAGCCCTCGGCCGGTTCGATGACGGCCTTGACCTCCTCGCCCCAGTCGGCGTGCGGGATCCCGAAGGCGGCGGCGTCGGCGACCGCCGGGTGGGTGAGCAGAGCGGATTCGATCTCGGCGGGGTAGATGTTCACCCCGCCCGAGATGATCATGTCGATCTTGCGGTCACGGAGGAAGAGGTAGCCCTCCTCGTCCAGCAGACCCAGGTCCCCCACGGTGAAGAAGTCACCGATGCGGTTCTTCCGCGTCTTGTCCTCGTCCTTGTAGTAGCTGAAGCCGCCGGTGTTCATCTTGAGGTAGACAGTGCCGAGTTCGCCGGGCGGCAGCCGGTTGCCGTCGTCGTCGAAGACGGCCAGTTCGCTGATCGGCCACGCCTTGCCGACCGTGCCGGGCTTCTTCAGCCAGTCCTCCGCGGTGGCGAACGCGCCGCCGCCCTCGCTGGCCGCGTAGTACTCCTCGACGCAGGTGCCCCACCAGTCGATCATCGCCCGCTTGACGTGATCGGGGCAGGGCGCGGCTCCGTGGATCGCGTGGCGCATGGAGGAGACGTCGTACGCGTCCTTCGTCTCCTGCGGCAGCGCGAGCAGCCGGTGGAACTGGGTGGGGACCATGTGCGTGTGCGTGCAGGCGCGGGTGTCGATGAGCCTCAGCATCTCCTGCGGGGTCCACCGGTCCATCACGACGAGCGGGTGCCCGATGTGCAGGGCGGCGCCCGCGAATTGGAGGACCGCGGTGTGGTACAGCGGCGAGCAGACCAGGTGCACGTTCCCCTCGAAGGGGCGGATGCCGAAGATCCCGAGGAAGCCGCCGAGGTACGTCTCCTCCGGCAGCTTGCCGGGCAGCGGGCGGCGGATGCCGCGGGGGCGGCCGGTGGTGCCCGAGGTGTAGTTCATGACCCAGCCGAGGGTCCGGTGCTCCGGGGGCGTGGAGGGCTGCCCGTCGAGCAGTTCGGCGTACGGGCGGAAGCCGGCCACCGTCCCGACCGCGTACCGGTGGCTCGCAGGCAGGCCCGCCTCGTCGGCGGCCGCGACGGCCGGCCCGGCGAAGCGCTCGTGGGCGATCAGGACCTTGGCGCCGGAATCGGAGACGATCCAGGCGATCTCCGGGCCGACGAGGTGGTGGTTGACCGGCACGAGGTAGAAGCCGGCCTGGGAGGCGGCCAGGTAGGCGGTGAAGAACTCGACGCCGTTGGGCAGGACCACGGCGAAGGCGTCGCCCCGTTCCAGGCCCGCGGCGCGCAGGCCGTGGACGAGCTGGTTGACGGCCGCGTGGAGGCGGCCGGCGCTCCACTCCTCGCCCTCCGGGGTGACGAGGACGGTGCGTTCGGGATCGGCGGTGGCCTGGGCCCAGAATCCGTTGGGGCGGCCCGTCGTCTGCTCGCTCGTCTGCATGCCGTTCATCTGCACGCTCCTCAGGCTCGGCCGGCGATGCGGTTGATGCGGTCGATGGCGCGCTCGAAACCGCGGGTGAGGTCGTCGAAGACGGCCTGGACGCTGCGTTCGCTGTTCATCCGTCCGACGATCTGGCCGACGGGCGTGCCCAGCAGCGGCGTGACCTCGTACTTCTGGATCCGTGAGACGGCTTCGGCGACCAGCAGTCCCTGCAGCGGCATGGGGAGGGCGCCGGGACCGGCCGGGTCGTCCCAGGCATCGGTCCATTCGGTGCGCAGCTGGCGCGCGGGCTTGCCGGTGAGGGCGCGGGAGCGGACGGTGTCGCCCGAGCCGGCCGCGAGCAGCTTCTCGGTGAGGGCGCGGGAGTGCAGGTCGGCCTCGGTGGTGGTGAGCCAGAGGGAGCCGAGCCAGACGCCCTGGGCGCCGAGGGCGAGCCCGGCGGCGATCTGCTCGCCGCTGCCGATGCCGCCGGCGGCGAGGACGGGGAGCGGGGCGACGGCCTCGGCGATCTCGGGCACCAGGACCATGGTGGCGATGTCGCCGGTGTGGCCTCCGGCCTCGTAGCCCTGGGCGACGACGATGTCGATGCCGGCCTCGGCGTGGCGGCGGGCGTGCTTGGCGCTGCCGGCGAGGGCGGCGACGAGGACGCCGTGGTCGTGGGCGCGGGCGATGACGTCGGCGGGAGGGGAACCGAGTGCGTTCGCCAGGAGTTTGACGGGATAGTCGAAGGCGACGTCGAGCTGGTTGCGGGCGACCTGCTCCATCCAGCCGGTGATCCGCCAGCCGGAGGCCTCGCCCTCGGCGAGCTCGGGGACGTGGTGCTTGGCGAGGGTGTCGCGGACGAAGGCGCGGTGACCGGCCGGGATCATCGCCTCGATGTCGGCTTCGCTGATGCCGTCGACGGCCTTCTTGGCCGGCATGACCACATCGAGGCCGTAGGGCTTGCCGCCGGTGTTGTCCTGCATCCAGTCGAGGTCGCGCCGCAGGTCGTCGGGGGCGGTGTAGCGGACCGCACCGAGCACGCCGAATCCGCCGGCGCGGGTGATGGCCGCCGCGACCGCCGGGAAGGGCGTGAAGCCGAAGATGGCGTGCTCGACTCCGAGTTTCTTGCTCAGCTCCGTCTCCATGGGCGGCAGCATGCCGCAGGGCGGCGGCCGAGGGAAGAGATTTTCTGATGCAGCGTCAGATTCTTTGCGGGCCCGTCGGTGCGGAGGGCGCCGCCCGGACGGGCAGATACTTCGAGAGGCCGATACGGCGGACAGGAGGCCGGCGATGGAGGAGCACACGGGGGACGGCGACGCGCAGGCGCCGAAGGCGCGACCGGGGCGACGCAGGCCCCCCTCCACCCCGGCCCCGGCCCCGGCCGCGCAGGAGGCCGCGCCCCGGCCCGGGGCGGGCGGCGCCGACGAGCCGGGCGGCAGCGGGCGCATGGGCCGCGGCCGCGGCGGCGGGGGCCGGAGCCTCGGCGGCAGCGGGCGCGCGGGTCGGGGCGGCAGCGGCCGGGTGAGCAGCGGCGGGGTGAGCCGGCGCGGGCTCGGGGCCGGGGTGGTGGCGCTGGGCGGGGTGCTGCTGTTGCAGGCCGCCGTACCGGGGGGCGCCGGAGCCGCCGGGAACCCGGCTGAGCGGCGCGCCCTGCAAGGGCTGCGGCTGCGGTACGGGTCCGCCCGGCAGGCCGGGCTGCTGGAGAAGCACCTGGACGCCGTCGTCGACGAGGCCCGCCGCTTCCTCGGCCCCTCCCCCGAACACCCTTACTACGCCGGGGCCGTGGTGCTGGCCGGGCGGGGCCGTACCGTGTGCCTGCACCGCGCCGTGGGAGAGGCCGTACGGTACGCGGACTACGACGGCCGCACCGACCGGGTGCGCGAGTTCCCGGCGGCCGAGCGGATCGCGATGGCCGAGGACACCGTCTTCGACCTGGCCTCCCTCACCAAACTGTTCACCTCGCTGCTCGCCGTGCAGCTGATGGAGCGCGGGCAGCTGGAACTGGAGGCCCCGGTGGAGCGGTACCTGCCGGAGTTCACCGGCGGCGGGAAGGAGCTGATCACGGTCCGGCAGCTGCTCACCCACACCTCGGGCCTGCGCTCCTGGGCTCCCTTCTACCAGCAGCCCACCCGCGAGGGACGGTTGAGGCTTCTGTGGTCCGTGCGCCCGCAGGACACGCCCGGGACCGTGTACCGCTACTCCGACCTCAACCTCATCGCGCTCCAACTGCTCGTGGAAAGGATCACCAGTCACCCTCTGGATGCCCTGCTCCACGACGAGATCACCGCTCCGCTCGGGATGCACCGCACTCGCTACAACCCGCCGCTCGCCTGGCGCCGGGTCACCGCCGCCACCGAGGTGCAGCGGCCGCCCTGGTCCGGCCTGGACCGCGGGCTGGTCTGGGGCGAGGTCCACGACGAGAACGCGTACGCCCTCGGCGGCGTCGCCGGCCACGCCGGCATCTTCGGCACGGCCTGGGACCTGGCCATCCTGGCCCGCACCCTCCTCGACGGAGGCATCTACGCCGGCAAGCGCATCCTGCGCCCCGCCTCCGTCGAGCTGCTCTTCACCGACTACAACACCGCCTTCCCCGGGGACGACCACGGCCTGGGCTTCGAGCTCTACCAGCACTGGTACATGGGCGCCATGGCCACCCCGCACTCCGCCGGCCACACCGGATTCACCGGCACCTCCCTGGTCCTGGACCCGTCCACCGACTCCTTCCTCATCCTGCTCGGCAACTCCGTCCACCCCGTGCGCACCTGGCGGGCCGGCAGCGCCCCGCGCGTCGCCGTCGGCAACCGCTTCGCCCGGGCCGTCCCGGTCCGCACGAGGCACGGAGGCCCGGCCTGGTTCTCCGGCATGGAGACCGGCGGCTGCGGCACCCTCACCCTGCCGCCGCTCACCCCGGCCACGGCCGCCGCCCGGCTGCGCTGCACCGTGTGGTGGGACACCGTGCCCGGCGAAGGCGCCTTCCACCTGGAGGCCTCCGCCGACGGGCAGACCTGGCAGCCCCTGCCGTTCAGCACGCAGCGGACCACGGGCGGCTCCCCCGAACAGTGGCCCCAGGGCTGCGCGGGCGGCTGGTCCGGCCGCATCTGGCACCGCCTGGACGCCCCGCTCACCGCCTGGGCGGGCCGCGAGGTCCGGCTCCGTTTCCGGCACACGGCGACCGGCCGGTACGTGGGGCGCGGCGTGTACGTGGACGTCCTGCGCGTGTCGGAGCCGGCGTGCCTGCTCTTCGCGGAGGACCGCCCCGCCGACGCGGCCCGTATCGAGGCGGTCGGCTGGACCATGTCGGCGGACTGACCCGGGAGCGCACCGGACCGCTCGCGGCGGCATAAAGCCGTGCCCGGTGGTGTTGGCCCTCGTTGGTGATGCGTTGACCGCTCGACACGAAGGCAGGAAGGTCCGATGACCGAGATCGACTGGGACCACCCGACCGACCCCAAGGGCGGCTGGCAGCTGGACCACGTCCGGCAGTACACCCGCACCAACGGAGCGGAAGGCCATCACTGGCGGGGCACCCAGACCCTGCTGCTGACGACCATCGGCCGGGTCTCGGGCAAACCCGTGCGCACGCCGCTCATCTACGGTGAGGAAGAGGGCCGTTACTTCGTCGTCGCGTCCAAGGGCGGTGCCCCCGAGCACCCGCTGTGGTACCGCAATCTGACCGCCCACCCCGAGGTCCGCATCCAGGTCGGGCCGAAGACGATGCAGGGCACGGCCCGTACGGCCACGCCCGAGGAACGCGCCCGGTACTGGCCGCTGATGCTGAGGCACTGGCCCTCGTACGACGAGTACCAGGCCCAGACCGACCGGGAGATCCCGCTCGTCGTCATCGAACCCCTCACCGCCTGACCGGCGGCGGCAGGCGGGGTCAGCGCGGGGTCAGTGCCCCAGCACGGCCATGGCCGCGTTGTGACCGGGGACCCCGCTGACGCCGCCCCCGCGCACGGCGCCCGCACCGCACAGCAGGACATTGGCGTACGAGGTCTCCACGCCCCACCGGCCGCGGGCCCCGGGCTCCTCGTCCGCGTACGGCCAGGACAGGTCCCGGTGGAAGATGTGACCGCCGGGCAGGCGCAGTTCACGCTCCAGGTCCAGCGGGGTCTTGGCCTCGATGCACGGCCGGCCGTCGGCGTCGAAGGCCAGGCAGTCGGTGATCGGCTCCGCGAGGTGCGCGTCGAGCTGGGCGAGGGTCGCGGTCAGCAGCACCTCGCGCGCCACCGTGTTGCCGCCGTGCCCCTTCTCGAAGAGCCGGGCCGGGGTGTGCAGGCCGAAGAGGGTGAGCGTCTGGTAGCCCTGCTCCACCAGCTCCGGCCCGAGGATCGAGGGGTCCGTCAGCGAATGGCAGTAGATCTCCGAGGGCGGTACGGAGGGCAGCTCCCCGGCCGCCGCCTCCGCGTAGGCCCGCGCCAGCTCGGCGTAGCCCTCTGCGATGTGGAAGGTGCCGCCGAAGGCCTCGCGCGGGTCCACGGTGGTGTCCCGCAGCCGGGGCAGCCTGCGCAGCAGCATGTTCACCTTGAGCTGCGACCCCTCGGGCCGTTCGGCGGGGACCGGCCCGTCCTCCCCGAGGAGTTCCGCCAGGGCCCGGGGTGAGGCGTTGACCAGCACGGTCCGTGCGACGACCCGTCCCTCGCCGGTCGCCGTACGGAAGGTCACCTCGGCCGGCGCCCTGCCGTCGGTGTCGATCCGGAGCACCTCGTGCCCGGTGGCGATGCGCGCCCCGGCCTGCCGCGCGGCGGCGGCCAGCGCGTCCGTGAGGGCGCCCATCCCGCCGACGGGGACGTTCCAGTCGCCGGTGCCGCCGCCGATCACGTGGTAGAGGAAGCAGCGGTTCTGCGCCAGCGAGGGGTCGTGCGCGTCCGCGAAGGTGCCGATCAGCCCGTCCGTGAGCACCACGCCCCGCACCAGGTCGTCGGCGAAGTACTTCTCGACCGCCTGCCCGAGGGGTTCCTCGAACAGCATCCGCCAGGCGGCATCGTCGTCGATCCGGGCGCGCAGCCCGGCCCGCGAGGGCAGCGGCTCGGTCAGGGTCGGGAACACCCTTTCGGCGACGCGCCCGGTCAGCCCGTAGAAGGCCCGCCAGCTGTCGTACTCGCGGTCCGAGCCGGTCAGCCGCGCGAAGGATTCCCGGGTCCGGGCCTCGTCGCCGCCGACCAGCAGCCCGCCGGGGCGGCCGCCGCGTTCGACCGGGGCGTACGAGGAGACGGTGCGCCGCCGGACCGCGAACCGCAGGTCCAGGTCGCGCACGATCTTCGCGGGCAGCAGGGAGACCAGGTAGGAGTAGCGCGAGAGCCGGGCGTCCACCCCCACGAAGGGGCGGGTGGAGACCGCGGCGCCGCCGGTGGTGGCGAGCCGCTCCAGCACCAGCACCGAGCGGCCCGCCCGGGCCAGGTACGCGGCGGCCACCAGGCCGTTGTGCCCTCCGCCCACGATCACGTCGTCGTAGACGGCGTCGTCGTACACCGCGTCGTCGTACGCGGCGCGCTCGTACGCCGTGTCGTGGTGGGCGCCGTCGTCGCCGCGTACCGCGTCGTCCTGCACCGTGGCCTGCCCGGGTCCCCGCGAGGTCGTCATGGCTCTTGGTAGCACACCTGGCCGAGTCGCTCCAGGCAGTACACCTCGTCGGCGTGGGCGGCGACGGTGTCGGGGTGCTCGTCGCCGAGGGACCGCTCCCGGATGCCGGCGAGCTCCCGGTAGACGGGCAGGGCCTCGTCCCAGCGGCCCAGCCGGCCGAGCCCGGCGGCGAGTTCGCGGCGGCTGACCAGGGTGTCGGGGTGTTCGGCACCGAGCGCCCTGGCGCGGGCCGCGCCCACCTCCCGGGCCTCCTGCACCGCTTCCTCCCAGCGCTCCAGGCGGCCCAGGTTGACGCCGAGGACGTGCCGGGCGCGGAGCGTCTCGGGATCGAGGGCCCCGTAGGCGCGGGTGCGGTCGCGGACCAGGCCCCGGAACAGGTCCAGGGCCTGGGCGGCGCGGCCGCTGCGGCCGAGCGCGATGCCGACCTCGTAGCGGGCGGCGAGGGTGTCGGGATGGTCCCGGCCGAGGACCCGTTCGCGTACGGCGGCGACCTGGGCGAAGCCCTCCAGGGCCTCATCCCAGCGCTCCAGGCGGCCCAGGGCGTAGGCCACCTCGTACCGGGTCAGCAGCGTGTCCGGGTGCTCGTCGCCCAGCACGGCCGCCCGGTCGGCGGCGACCGCGCAGGCGGTGCGGTGGGCCTCGTCGAAGCGGCCGAGGGCGCCGAGCGCGCAGGCCAGGTTGTGGCGGCAGCGCAGGGTGTCGGGGTGCAGCGGGCCCGCGCTCCGCTCGCGGGCGACGAGTACCGCGCGGTAGACCTCGTGGGCCTCCCGGTGACGGCCGAGCCGGCCCAGTTCGTACGCCGCCTCCTGGCGCGCGGCGAGGGTGTCGGGGTGGTCGGCGCCGAGCAGGCGGGTGCGGCCCGCGGCGACCGCTTCGTACGCGGCCAGCGCCTCGTCGGGGCGGCCGGCCCGGCTGAGGGCGAAGGCGCGGGCGTGCCCGGCGGTGAGCTCCTCGGGCCCGGTACCCGCCCCGGCGGCCGGGGCCGCGGCGCCGTCGCCGGAGCCCGCGCCGCCGCGGCCGGGCATGCGCGCGATGCCGTAGGGCGCGGTCAGCCGCGGGTCCTCGGCGGCGGCGGGCCGCACGATCCGGTGGGACCCGCCGGGCCGCGCGGCGGTCCAGGAGCCGGTGAGGACGGCCCATTCGCCGCTGGCGGGGCGGGCGTCGGTCCCGGCCTTGCGGCCGGCGGTCATCCCCCGGGCCCACGCGGGCAGGGCGGGCTGCGCCCCGAGCGGCCCGCCGGCGCCGAGCCGGGCCTCCACCAGGCGCCGGTGCAGGTGGCGGGCGTCGCCGGGGCGGTCCTCGGGGCGCTTGGCCAGCAGGTCCAGGACGACCTGCTCGACGTACTCGGGCAGCTCGGGGCGGTGCTCGCGGAGCGGCACCGGCGCGGTGTCGCGGTGTCCGACGAGCACCGACCAGGAGTCGCCGAGGTCGAAGGGCGGGGCGCCGGTGGCGATCTCGTACAGGACGCAGCCGAGGGAGTACAGGTCGCTGCGGTGGTCGACCTCGCCGCCGGCGATCTGTTCGGGCGACATGTAGTGCGGGGTCCCCATGGCCATGCCGCCGCCGGTCAGCTTGGCGGTGAAGCCGATGTCGTGGGCGAGGCGGGCTATGCCGAAGTCGCAGATCTTCACCGTGCCGTCGGTGAGCCGCATGATGTTGGCGGGCTTGAGGTCGCGGTGCACGACGCCCTGGTCGTGGGTGTAGCCGAGGGCGGCGGCCAGCTGCTCCGCGATGTCGACGACCACGTCCACGGGGAGCGGGCGGGCCTCGTTGTCCTCCAGGAGCTGGCTGAGGTTGCGGCCGTCCAGGAGCTCCATGACGAGGTACAGCGGGCCGCCCGCGGCGCTGTCGTCGCCGAAGTCGTGGACGACGGTGACACCGCGGTGCTGGAGGGACGCGGCGACGCGCGCCTCCCGGCGGAAGCGTTCGCGCAGGACCTGGGTGAAGTGGTTGTCCTGCTCGGACCCGAGCGGCTTGAGGCATTTGACGGCGACCTGCCGGCCGAGCGACTCGTCCCGGGCACGCCACACTTCGCCCATGCCGCCGCGCCCGATCAGATCGAGCGACCGGTACCGGCCCTGGATCAGTCTGGACTCCGCCATGTCTTAAAGCCGCCCCCGTTGTCGTGCTACGTCCTATGCCCTCCCCGGCCGGTCCAGTATGGCCGCTGATGTATGCAGTGTGTACGGCGAGGGGCGGCTCCCGGGGCCCATGCGCTGCATCGCCTTCAAGATGTGACCTGGGGGCAGCTGCCAGCGCAGACCAGCGGGAATGCTGCGCAGCAGGGTACCGGTGAGGCGCAGGTTCCTGGTGACGGTGTCCGGGGGCGGCGCGGGTCTCCCGTACAGCCGGTGCGCGTGGGCGGGGAGGGATCCGTACGCGAGGGCCGCGACCGGGCGCCACAGCAGGTTTCGGCCGGCGAGGAGGGCGGGGTGGACGGGCGGACTGCGCAGGAACCCGTCCACGGCCCGGGCGTCCGGGCCCGCGGCGAGCACGGGCCGGACCGTGTCGAAGTACGCGGCGAGGGCCGCCGTGTCCGCCGGCACCTGCGCCGGGTCGAGGCCCACGAGGCGGGCGTTGACCCGGTTCTCGTCGACGTAGCGGTCGGCTTGGGCGTCCGTGAGGGACACGCCGGAGCGGCGCAGGACGTGCAGGAAGCTGTCGATCTGGGCGCAGTGCACCCAGAGCAGCAGCTCCGGATCGTCGACGGGGAACCGCTCGCCGGTGGCCGGGTCGGTCGCGGACAGCGTGCTGTGGATCCGGCGGACGCGGGCGCCGGCGCGTTCGGCTTCCTCGGTGGTCCCGTAGGTGATGGTGCCGACGAAATCGGCGGTCCGCAGGAGCCGCCCCCAGGCGTCGTGGCGGAAATCGGAATTCTCCATGACGCCGCGGACCGCGCGCGGATGCAGCGCTTGGAGGTACAGCGCCCGGACACCGGCGATCCACATGATCGGGTCGCCGTGGCACTGCCAGGTGACGGACCCGGGCCCGTACAGACCGGGGTCGGCCGCGCCCGCCGCTTCGGTCACCGCATCGCCCCTTCCCTCCGGTACTGCCCGGACATCGGTGGAACGCGGTGTCAGCGTCCCACCGGTTCCGGGCCGGCGCCAGTGGCGGGGGCGCAGCGGGGCCGGGGCGGACGGAGACTGGAAGGGCGAGGAAGGGAGGCCGCCATGCGCAACCCGATGCCCACCCGGATCGGCCAGGCACTGCCCACCGAACACCGCGGACGCCTGATGGAGCACGCCCGCGAGGTGAATTTCCCCGAGGGCACCCGCCTCTTCAACGAGGGCGGCCGGGCCGACCGCTTCTGGATCGTCCGCTCCGGCGTGGTCACCCTGGACCTGCACGTCCCCGGGAAACAGCCGGCGGTGATCGAGAACCTCGGCCCGGGTGAGCTGGTCGGCTGGTCGTGGATGTTCCGGCCGCACCAGTGGCATCTGGGCGCGGAGGCGACGACCCCGCTGCGCACCCACGAGTTCGACGCCGATGCCGTACGGGAGCTGATGGACGGCGACCCGGCCTTCAGGGCGGCGGTCGCCACCTGGGTGGGACAGGTCCTGGCCCACCGGCTGCAAGCGGCCCGGGAGCGGCTGCTCGACCTGTACGCCCCGTACGGCAGCGGCAGCGGCCGGTGATCGGGCGGCTTGGTCAGGCGGGGGGCGTGAGGGAGCCGGGCCAGTCGTCGGTGTGCCACTGACGGCCCGCCCCCTCGCCCCGGCGGTGGGCCGAGAGCGCGGCGGGCAGATCCCCGTGGACGGGCACGGCGGGGCCCGCCGCCCCGGGCACCGGCGGAGCCTCGGCGGGGACGGCGGCGAGCTCCATGGGCCGGCCGTGCGCCGCGAGGCGCCGGGCGGCCTCCGCGACGGCGCGCTGCCCGTCGGCCGACCAGCCGCGCAGCCCGGTCAGGTCCAGGATCACCGGCCCGGTCCCCCGGGCCACGGCCCAGCCGACGGCCCCCGTGAACCGCCCGGTCGCCTCGGCGCCGAGGTATCCGGCCAGGGACAGGACGCCCAGTTCCTGGTGCGCGGTGTAGCGCCACTCAATCGTCATCGTCGGTTCCTCGGCTTCACGGGGGCAGGATGCTCCCGGACCTCGCGCCGCGCCGCGAGCACCCGGGCCCGTGAGCGTACGTCGGCCGCCACCCCGCCCGAGCCCCCGCCCGCATGCCGGACGCCCGCCACCTCCCCCGGGCCCTGCGCGGGCCGGTCAGCGGCGTACGCGGGGCATGCCGAGGCCGATCCAGGAGATGATCTCGCGCTGGATCTCGTTGTTGCCGCCGCCGAAGGTGAAGATGACCGCGCTGCGGTAGCCGCGTTCGAGTTCGCCGTGCAGGACCGCGCCGGCCGAGCCGTCCTTGAGGGGGCCCGCCGCGCCGACCACCTCCATCAGCCAGGCGTAGGCGTCCCGGCGGGCCTCGGAGCCGTACACCTTGACGGCCGAGGCGTCCTGCGGGGTGAGAGTGCCGTCCTGGACGGCGTTCACCATCTGCCAGTTGAGCAGCTTCATCGCGTCGAGGCGGGCGTGGGTGCGGGCGAGGCGGCCACGGACCCAGGACAGGTCGATGACACGGCGGCCGTCGGCGAGCTTGGTCCCGGCGGCCCAGCGCTGGACGTCGTGCAGGGCCCGGATGGCCATGGTGCCGTGGGCGGCGAGGGTGACGCGCTCGTGGTTGAGCTGGTTGGTGATCAGCCGCCAGCCCCGGTTCTCCCGGCCGACGCGGCGGCTCGCGGGGACCCGGATGTTCTCGTAGTAGCTGGCGGTGGTGTCGTGGGACGCGAGGGTGTTGATGAGGGTGCAGGAGTAGCCCGGGTCGGAGGTGGGGACCAGGAGCATGGTGATGCCCTGGTGCGCCGGGGCCTGCGGGTCGGTGCGGACGGCGAGCCAGACCCAGTCGGCGGTGTCGCCGTTGGTGGTCCATATCTTCTGTCCGTTGACGACGTACGTGCCGGTCTCCTCGTCGCCCTCGCGGACGGCCCTGCACTTGAGCGCGGCCAGGTCCGTGCCCGCGTCGGGCTCGCTGTAGCCGATGGCGAAGTCGATCTCGCCGGAGAGGATCCGGGGCAGGAAGTACGCCTTCTGCTCGTCGGTGCCGAACTGCATGATGGTCGGCCCGACGGTGTTGAGCGCCATCAGCGGCAGCGGTACGACGGCCTGCGCCGCCTCGTCGAAGAAGATGAACTGGTCCATGGGCGACATCCCGCGGCCGCCGTATTCCTCGGGCCAGCCGACGCCGAGCCATCCGTCGGCCCCGAGCCGGCGGATGGTCTCCCGGTAGAAGCGCTTCTGGGCGGCCGGGTCCTCATAGCGGGCGTAGACGTCCTCGGGGACCAGGTCGGCGAAGTAGGCGCGCAGCTCGGTGCGCAACTGCTGCTGCTCAGGCGTGTATTCGAGGTGCACGGCCCCTCCGGGTGTCTGGCGGTCCAGCCGGTCGCTGTGTGGCGGCGCACAGAGTAGAACCTGTTACAAGAAGGGGGAAGGGCCGACGGGCCGGGGTTTCGGCGGGGACGCGCAGACGGCCCCGTCCCGCCGCGGCAGCGCGCTCGCTCAGGTCAGCGCGGCGATCATCGCCGCGGCCGTCGCCGCCATCGCCGTACGGGCAGCCGTCAGGTACGGGCGCGGGTCCGCCGGGGTCAGGTGCGTGCGGATGGCCTCGGTCATCGCCACGTTCAGCGCCGTGCCGATGTTGACCTTGCGGATGCCGCCGGCCACGGCCGCCGCCAGTTCGGCGTCCGGCAGGCCCGAGGATCCGTGCAGCACCAGCGGCACGTCCACCGCCTTGGCCAGCCGCGCCAGCAGCGCGTGGTCGAGGGAGGCGGTACGGCTGGTCATGGCGTGACTGCTGCCGACCGCCACGGCCAGCGCGTCGACACCGGAGTCGGCAACGAAGCGCCGCGCCTCGTCCGGGTCGGTACGGGCCCCCGGCGCGTGCGGGTCCGGCGGGGCCGCGCCGTTCTTCCCGCCCACCTCGCCCAACTCCGCCTCCACCCACAACCCGTTGGCGTGCGCCCAGTCGGCGGCGGAGCGGGTGGCCTCCAGGTTCTGCGCGTACGGCAGCTGCGCGGCGTCGTACATCACCGAGCTGAACCCGGCGTCGGCGGCCTGCCGGAGCAGGTCGGGGCTCTTCACGTGGTCCAGGTGCAGCCCCACCGGGACGGCGGCGGCCTCCGCACACGCGGCTGCGGCGCGCGAGATCGGCAGCAGCCGCCCGCCGCGGAACTTCACCGCGTTCTCGCTCAGCTGCAGGATGACCGGCAGACCCGCCTGCTCCGCCCCGGCGACGACGGCCTCGGCGTGTTCCAAGGTGATGATGTTGAACGCCGCGACGGCGCGGCCGTCGGCGGCCGCCCGCTCGACGAGCGTTCCGGCCGGCACGATGCTCATCGGACCGCCTCCTCGCCGGCGGTGAGGATCACCGAACGGGTCAGGTTGCGCGGCCGGTCCGGATCGAGCTCCTGGTGCGCGGCGACCGCGAGGGCCAGCCGCTGCGCCCGTACCAGTTCGGCAAGGGGGTCGAGCCGGCCCGCGACCCACCGGCCTCCGGCGGACCGGACCTGCTCGGCGAGCCCGTCGGGGGCCTGGCCGAGCGACCAGGTCAGGGTGCCCGGCCCGGTGACGCTGATCGGCCCGTGCCGGTACTCCATCGCCGGGTACGACTCCGCCCAGGACAGGGAGGCCTCCCGCATCTTCAGGGCGGCCTCGTGCGCGAGCCCGACGCTCCAGCCGCGCCCGAGGAAGGTGAACTGGCCACAGCTCGCCGCCTGTTCGGGCAACGGCTCGGCCAGAGCGGTCCGGCCGTCGGCGGCCACCGCCGCGGTGTGCAGCCCGAGGTGGGCGCGCAGCAGGGTCAGGGCGGTGGTGGCGAAGCGCGTCTGCACGACGGACTGCTCGTCGGCGAAGTCGAGGACGACCAGCTCATCGGCCACGCTCATCACCGGGGTGGCGGGGTCACCGATGACCGCCGTGGTGGGCACGCCGGCGTCGCGGAGCCCGGCCAGCAGGTCGAGTACCTCGGTGGTGGTGCCGGAGCGCGTCAGCGCGACAACCCGGTCGTAGCGGCGGTGCCGCGGGAACTCGGAAGCGGGGAAGGCGTCCGTTTCGCCCTGGCCGGCCTCCTCGCGCAGGACGGCGGCCGCCTGGGCCATGTAGTACGAGGTCCCGCACCCGACGAAGGCGGTACGCTCCCCCGGCTGCGGCAGCACCGCCCGCTGCGCCGGGGCCAGTTCGGCGGCCCGCTCCCAGCACTCGGGTTGCGTGCCCAACTCCTGCGCGACGTGGCTCATGGCGGCTCCCTGGCCCCGCGGGGGGCGTGTTGGTGCGTCCTGATGCGTTTTCCTGCAAGGTATCGGGCGGTTTCACGCAACTTCAAGCAACTCGGCCTTGATCCCCTCAGTTAATGTCGACGGATAGGCCGAGCGGCACAAGCGGGAACGTCCGAGGGGGTTGAACGCCGTGGGGTCCATGACCCGCAAGGAACGCTGGCAGTCGCTGCTGGATCTGCTGGTGGAACACGGTGAGCTGGAGGTGGAGCCGACGGCGGAAACCCTCGGCGTGTCAGCCGCGACCATCCGCCGCGACCTGGACCAACTGGCCGAGCAGCAGCTGCTGGTCCGCACGCGCGGCGGGGCGGTGCTGCACGGGGTCTCGTACGAACTCCCGCTGCGCTACCGCACGTCCCGCCGCGCCGCCGAGAAGCACCGCATCAGCGAGGCGGTCGCGGCGCTGATCACGCCCGGTGAGGTAATCGGCCTGACGGGCGGCACCACGACCACGGAGGTGGCCCGCACGCTGGCCGGCCGGCCGGACCTGGCGACGGGCTCGCCCGCACTGACGGTGGTGACCAACGCCCTCAACATCGCGGGGGAGCTCGTCATCAGACCACAGTTCAAGATCGTCCTGACCGGCGGCGTCGCCCGCCCCCAGTCGTACGAGCTCACGGGCCCGCTGGCCCAGCAGGTCCTCGGCCAGCTGACGGTGGACACCGCGGTCGTCGGCGTGGACGCCTTCGACCCGGCCGACGGGGCGGCAACCCGCCACGAGGACGAGGCCGCGATGAACCGCCTGCTGTGCGAACGGGCCCGCAGGGTGGTCATCGCGGCGGACTCCAGCAAACTCGGAGTCCGCGCCTTCGCCCGCATCTGCCCCACCCGATCGGTCCACACCCTGGTAACGGACACGGGCCTCCCGGATGCGGTGGCCTCGTCGTTCGAGGCGGCGGGGGTGGAGGTGGTGCGGGTGTGAGGGGGGTCGGGGGGCGGGGGCTTCGGGGGGCGGGATTCCCGCACCCGGCATCGGAGAGGGTTCGGGGGCTTCCCGGCAGTCCACTGTCCTTCCGTGTCGTGCCGGGCCGTCAAGGGCGCTCTCTTCGTTCGCGTCGCTTCGCGATGGCCTGCGGCCACCCTTGACTGCCCGGCCC
>NZ_JBEXRC010000046.1:0-64436 GCF_040612915.1 Streptomyces sp. NPDC006326
GCGTCGCTTCGCGATGGCCTTCGGCCACCCTTGACTGCCCGGCCCGCCCCGGAAAGACAAAGACTGCCGGGAAGCCCCCGAAGGATGGCCGGGGGTTCATGTTCCGGGACGGGCCCATCAGCGATGCAGGCGCCGTCTCCCGTTGCCCGTTCCCCATTCGGGGCCGATAGGCCCCTTTTCCGGGCCTCGGCAGGGTCAAGCCGCAGCTGACGCCAATGAGATGACCATCCGGGACCGACCGCGGCCACCATCGCCTCAGATCGCTACGCGCTCCTCCCGGCATAGCGTCCGACCGCCGTCCGGGGCCGCTCATAGGCGCGACAGATCGCTACACAGCCGGTCTCGGCTTGGCGTCCGCGGCCCGTCTGGGGCTGGGATGGACGCCATGGATGGCGGTCATGACGCCAGTCATGCGCCAGCGGATGGTTTGTCCCGGTTTGGCAGCGGGTTGGGCGGCGAGTGGGCCTTTGACTGCGCGTGGTGACGAAAAGTCTGGCATCCGGTTCCTTCCGGGCCTCTGCCCGCTCCCAGATGCGCATTAAGAGATCGTTGAGGACCCCGATGGGGCCCGAAGGGCCCGAATGTTGCTTGGATCGGTCCAGAGTGCGGTCAGTGGGCTGCTCGCGGGCGGTCCGCAAGGGGATTCGTCGCGATCGTCGCCCTTGCCGCCTTGATACCCCGCTTCCTCGCCTGCTCTGCTGAAGAGCTTGTCGTCTCGTCCCATCAACCCCGGACGGGCCGGGGACGCTATGCCGGGACCGGCTGTGTAGCGATCTGTCGCGTATATGAGCGGCCACAGACGGGCTGCGGACGCTAGGCCGGGAGGAGCGCGTAGCGATCTGGGGCGATGGTGGCCCCGTCCGCCCCGGATGGTCATCTCATTGGTCTCGGCTGCGGCTTGACCCGGCTGGGGCTCGGAAGGGGGGCTTATCGGTCCCGGATGGGGAACTGGCGGCGGGAGACGGCTCGGGCATCGCTGATGGGCCCGTCCCGGAACGTGAACCCCCGGCCATCCTTCGGGGGCTTCCCGGCAGTCTGTTGTCTTTCCGGGGCGGGGCGGGCGGTCAAGGGTGGCCGCAGGCCATCGCGAAGCGACGCGAACGCAGTGAGCGCCCTTGACGGCCCGGGCCGAACCGGAAGGACAGTGGACTGACGGGACGCCCCCGGAACTTCTCCGATGCCGGGTGCGGGTATCCCGCCCCCCGAAGCCCCCGCCCCGCCCCCCCGCTCGCGTTCCCCGGTTCCTCGGCGCACTCTGGAGGCAGGGTGACCCCCCCTGGAGGTGATGCACCATGTCCACACTGGTCGGGTGGCACGTGGAGCTGGAGTTCAGCGAGGAAGGCCACCGCACCAGTGCGGCGGCCCTGGTCCGGCTCGGTGACGGCTCCGAGATCAAGGGGCGCGGTTACGCCATGCGTCATCCCTCCGACCCGGAGCAGTTGAGGGTCGGCGAGGAGATCGCGGGGGCTCGCGCGCTCATGGATCTGTCCACCCAGCTGTTGCAGAAGGCCCACTCCGAGATCGACGAGGTGACGGGTCGGCACTCCTATCCGCTGAACCAGTGAACCAGTGAACCGGTGAGCGAGTCGGCGCGGTGAGGGTCTGAGGGGCTCCGAGGGACTTTCGAGTTCCTCGGAGCCCCTCACCGGCGTCCGATTTTCGGGCAGGCGGGTCCGGTTTCAGAAAAGGCGCCCCTTTTCAGAGGAATCGATGGTGACAACCCGTCAGTAGTGTGCGAACGGCTAATGCCCGAGTCTGTCCGGGGTGGCTAGGGTTCTGGTCGGGGAGTCTCGTTCTCACCGCATTGCTCGGTACGCGCAGAAGAATGGTGAATGCTGTAGTGAGTTCCGATGTAAACGAGGGCCCATCCGGGGAAATCCGCTACGACTGCCCGTGTTGCAGAATCGGCGCACGCGCGCGGCGTGACGAGAAAACCGAATGGCTCCAGGAGGGATTCCGTCGGATATTGGACCTCACGGACCGCGAGCTCCAGATGTTCACCGAGATGTCCTGTGGCCCCACGAACAAGCAGCTGTCGGCGGGCCTCGGAATCACCATTCGCACCGTGAAATTCCACCTGGAAAACATCCGCATCAAACTCGGCGGACTTTCCCGTCTGCAGATGTGCCTGCTCGCCGTCCACCACCGGATCGCCACCTGCCCCGCCGGGCACGTCTGACGATTACCGGCCTGTTCCTCACGGCACGGGTGGCCCTTGCACGTAACGGCCGGCCGTGTCGTAGGGCCAGGCGTTGGAGCGGCATCCGTCCAGCCCCTTTATCTGCTGCATCATCGCGGGTGCGAGTTCCCCCGGCCCCGCGCACGACTCGTGCCCCCGGCCCATCTCATGGCCCACTTCGTGGTTGATGATGAGGGCCCGGTACTCCTGGATCGACCCGTCGAACTGCGGGGACCCCTGCACCCAGCGCTTGAGGTTGACCACGACCGTGTGCCCCGTACGGCAGTTGACGTTGCCCCGGCTCTCCGGTGTGGTCACCTCGCAGATGCGGTCGGTGGTCTCGGGCGTGGCCACTTTGACCGTGAAGTCCACGGGCCCCGAGGAGACGAGCTGGAAGCCGTAGGCCGAGTTCCTCGTCCAGCCGCGGGGGTGGCCGAGGATCGCGGAGACCTCCTGCGCGGTCTGCGGGCCCGGCAGGCGGATGCCGTCCTCGATCTCCACCCGGTAGCGCCGGACCTGCCCCCGCCCGTACGCCCTGCCCTCCGCCGGGACGACCGTGAAGGTGCCCGGGCCCGTGTCCGGTACGGCGGTGCCGGGGGTCGCCGAAGGAGAGGGAGAGGGAGAGGGAGAAGGGGAGGCGGTCGGTGAGGAGGGGGAAGGGGAGGCCGGCGGGGTCGTCGGCGCCGGATTTCCGCTCGGCTCCGACGGCTGTGCCGGCGCCAGCCGGGCCGGTGGCTCGGGCGGGGCCGGCAGCAGCAGGACGGCCGTCCCCGCCCCCGCGCAGGCCGCCGCCACGAGGGCGGCGGCCAGGGTTCGTTGCGTCCTGCGGCGCCGTGCTGCGGTGCCGGTCGGCCGGGCTCTGCGCTTGCCCACGGGTCAGGAGCCGGCGATCAGCGAGGCGGCGAGCTTCAGCCGCTCGTCGAGCTGCTTCTTCGCCCGGTCCAGCGTCTCGGCGTTCTGCTCGATCAGCCGCTTCTGGTAGGCGACCTCCACCGTGTACCAGATGCCGACGAGGTTGGTCTCCTTCTTGCACTCCACGTCCTGCTTGGCGATGGCGATCGCCTGGGGGCCGCCGTAGTTGGAGTCGTTGATGCCGGGCGGCGGGTCCATCGGGTTGTCGACGGTGTACCCGTGCCTGCCCATGCACTCGCTCCAGGACTTGATCGCCTTGACGACCCGGCTGTCCTTGCGGGAACGGGCGTAGCCGTCCGCGCGGAAGTTCTGCGGGACCATGTAGTCGACCGTGTCCTTGGTGGGCGCCCACAGCTTGAGGGCGCCCTCGCGCCCGCAGCCGCCCGCCGGCACCTTCTGCCCGCCGACGGCCGTGGTGGCCACGTCGGACTTCTCCGCCTCCTCCTGGCTCATCGGGACCGGCAGGGACGGATCCACCTCCAGCCCGTTCAGCACCAGTTGCTCGTTGGGGCCGAGGGGCTGCTGCGGAGGCTTCTCGGTGCGGACCAGTTGGGGGTTCTCGTAGCCGTACCGGGCCGCTTCGGCGGGGTCGGAGAGCCCGTACCGCCGGTTGTTGTCGCGCTTGACCGTCGAGTCGGCCTTCCGGCGCTGCTGGTAGCGGAAGCCGTAGCGCCGCATGCACTGGTCGACGAGTACGTCCTGTGCCTCGTTGAGCAGCCCGAGCTGGCGGTCGTCCGGGATGTACGGGCTCATCGGGAGGGCGAGGTCCCGGCTTTCGAGCAGCGCCGGTACGTCGCCGATCGCGGGTTCCCCGTCCGAGTCGGCGCCGCCCGACTGTGAGCATCCGGTCAGCAGGAGCGCCAGTACGGCTGCGGAAGCCGTCAGGGCGGGACGGGGGGAACGCGGCGAGAACATATGACTCCGATGCGGGTACGGCTAGGATGCGCGAAAGCGGCAGCTCCGCCCGGCGCTTACGGGCGGAGCTGCCGTTTCGCATGTGCGGTCTCGACGGAGGTGCCTAGCGGATGTAGGCCGAAGAGATCGAGTTGGTGAAGGTGGCGCTGAGGTTGCCCTTGGTGTTGGCGGAGAGGTAGCCGCCGTTGCCGCCGCCGAAGGCGTTGGTGTAGACGTCCCACGTGTAGGAGTCCCGGTTGGAGAAGGACTCCGTGTAGTCGTTCGTGGTGTGTCCGGCGCAGCTCTGCGAGCCCTTGAAGTAGTCGTCCTGGAAGTCGCCCTCGCTGGTGTAGAGGTCGAAGACCGAGTTCCCCTGGTTCTGGTAGCAGAACAGGCCCAGCTCGCCGGAGGTCAGCCAGCCGTCCTTGGCGGCGGCCGAGGCCGAGCCCGCGCTGACGGCGACGGCGCCGAGGACCAGGCCGGCAGCGGCGACGGCGCGCAGGGAATTGCGAAGCTTCATCATTCATCCGTTTCGTTGGAACGTTTTCGATATCGCGGTCGGGATATCGGCCATTGCAGGCCGGGCCCCGACCGTCAAGGAGTGGATCACGCCACGGCGGGCTTTCACAACTGTCCTCGGGTACAGGTGCGCGATCTTGCTTTTCGCCTAGGGTGTCAGGCGATACGAGATGGCTCAGGAGGCCTGCTGTGAAATTTCGACGGGCCCGGTTCGCGGCCGCTCCCGCCCTGTTGTCGGCCGTTTTCCTCTTGTCCGGCTGCTCGGGTGGGGATTCCGCTTCGTCTTCCGCTTCCGGGCGGCCCTCGGCTTCGTCTTCCACTGCGCCTTCGGGTCAGTCCAAGGGTGCGGTCGATCCGAAGCAGGCCGATTTTTTCCGGTGCCTCCAGGAAAAGGGCCTGCCCATGAAGCAAACGGATTCCGGAATTCCGGTCGTTGATTCGGGCAAGGCGGATCCGGCGAAGGTCAAGGAGGCCGAAGCCGCCTGCGACAGCCGTCGCTCGGTTCCGCCCGTGACCCCGGAACAGCTCGCCGAGGCCGGGAAGTACACCGCCTGCATGCGGGCGAACGGCGTGCCGGACTTCCCCGACCCCGATCCGAAGACCGCCCGGCACGACATGGAGCGGCTCGGCCTGAAGGAGTCCGCGGACGGCAAGGCGGCCCTGACGAAGTGCGGTGGCAAGCCCTCGTCGTCCACCACCGGGCAGAGCGCCGGATGACGGGGCGCAGGGGGGACGGCGAGCCCACCGTGGCCGTCGCGCGTACGGAACCCGCCGGCCCCGGGCCGGAGGAGACGGAGCAGGCGGAGCAGCCGGATCAGCCGGGGCAGCCGGAGCAGATCGATCGGCCGGCCCGGACGGAGCAGGACGAGGAGGCGGCCGACGGCGCCGGGGTCTCCGCCGGTCTGTCCCGGCGCCGTGCGTGGGTGGCCGCCGTGGCGGTCGGCGCGGTCCTGCTCTCCGGAGCGGGTGTCGCCGCGTCCCTGGTGATCAAGTCCCCGGCGCAGACCGCGGCGGAGGCCGGCCCGCCGCCCCTGGACGTACTCATCGCCCGCGTCGAGAAGCGGGTGCTGCGCGACACCGTCATCGTGCGCGGCACGGTCACCTCCGCCCAGGCCGTCCAGGTCACCCCGGCGGTCTCCGGCCCCGAGGGCGCGGGGCCGCCCGTGGTCACCAAGGTCGCCGTCCGGCAGGGCGAACAGGTGGAGGCCGGCAAGGTCCTCCTGGAGGTGTCCGGCCGTCCCGTCTTCGCGCTGCCCGGCGCGCTGCCGGTGTACCGGGACCTGAAGCCGGGCGCCACCGGCGACGACGTGAAGCAGCTCCAGAAGGCCCTCGCCGGGCTCGGCCACGGCACGGGCTCCGACCAGGCGGGCACCTTCGGTGCCGGTACCAAGGCGGCGCTGGGTTCCTTCTACCGCTCGATCGGCTACGACCCGCTGCCCGCGGTGGCCGACCGCGGCGAGGCGGTGAACGGCGCAGAGGACGCGGTGACCTCCGCCGAGCGCTCCCTGGAGGACGCCCGCGCGGCCGCGAACAGCACGACGGGCGGCTCCCCGAACACCGGAACCTCCGGCAAGGGCGCCACGGGCACCACGGGCACCACCGGCGCCACGGGCAGTACGGCGACGGGCGGCTCGGGCGCCGGCAGCGCCGGCACCGCCGGCGGCAAGGGCTCCGGCCAGGACGGCGCCCGTACGGTGGCCCGCGCCCAGGAGGACCTGCGCAAGGCCCGCGAGCGCCTCGCCGAGGCCCGCGCGGCGGCCGGCCCCATGCTCCCGGCCGGCGAGGTCGTCTTCCTGGAGTCCTTCCCCGCCCGCGCCGACTCCGTCGCCGTCCGCCCCGGCTCCCCGGTCAGCGGCGCCGCGATGTCCCTCTCCGCGGGCGCGCTGGTCGTGCGCGGGCAGCTCCAGGAACACCAGAAGGGCCTGGTCCGGGCCGGCCAGAAGGTGGAGATCCTGTCCGAGCTCAGCGGGGTCACGGCAGCCGCCGAGGTGCAGTCGGTCGCGGACGCCCCGCAGACGGCGCAGCCCGCGCCGGGCACCGGGTCCACCGGCGGCCAGGGCCAGGGCCAGCAGGCTCCCGCTCCGGGCGGTCCGAGCGGGTACGAGATGCTCGTACGGCCGCTGGCCGCGCTGGACCCCAAGCTCGTCGGCCAGGACGTCCGGCTGACGGTGGAGGCCGCCGCCACCGACGGCAACGCGCTGGTCGTCCCGGTGTCCGCGGTCTCGGCCGGAGCCGACGGCCGCACCACCGTCACCGTGGTGGACGGTACGGGAGCCCAGCGGCGGGTCGAGGTCCGGCCGGGCACCACCGGTGACGGCTACGTGGAGGTCCGGCCCACCGGGGACGGCACCCTCGCGGACGGCGACTCGGTGGTCATCGGCGTCAACCCGGGCGTCGCGGGCAAGCCGGGAGGCGGGAAGACCGGCGGCAAGAGCGGTGGCAGCGGTGACGGCAAGACCGGCGGCGCAAGCGGCGGCGGCACGAGCGGCAGCGGCGGCAAGAGCAGTGGCGGCGGGTCATGACCGAGGCCGCACCCCCCGTCATCGAGTTCCGGCAGGCGGGCCTGACCTACCCGGGCCCGCCCCCCGTCCCCGCGTTCAAACCGTGTGATCTCACCATCCGCCGCGGCGAGTTCGTCACCGTCGTCGGCCCCTCGGGCTCCGGCAAGTCGACCTTCCTCAACATCGCCGGCCTGCTCGACGCCCCCACCGAGGGCCGGTACCTCCTCGACGGCATCGACACCGCAACCCTCGGCGACAACGACCGGACCGCCCTGCGCGGCCGCCGCATCGGCTTCGTCTTCCAGTCCTTCCACCTGCTGCCCCACCGCTCGGCCCTGGAGAACGTGGCCCTCGCCATGCTCTACAACGGCGTACCCCGCAAGGAGCGCCCGGCCCGCGCCCGTGAAGCCCTCGGCCGGGTCGGGCTCGGCCACCGCCTCACCGCGGTCCCCTCCCGCCTCTCCGGAGGCGAACGCCAGCGCGTCGCCATCGCGCGGGCCCTGGTCGCCCGGCCGTCCCTGCTGCTGTGCGACGAGCCCACCGGAAACCTCGACTCCGCCAACGCCGACACCGTGCTGGCCCTCCTGGACGAGCTCCACGGCGACGGGATGACCGTGCTCGTCATCACCCACGACCAGGAGGTCGCCGCGCACGGCGGCCGGACCGTCGCGATCCGCGACGGCGTCCTGCGCGAACAGGCACCCGTATGAACCGGGCACCACAGGCGCACCAGGCACCAGGCACCCGGCAACCCGGCACCCGTACGAAACAGGCACCCGCATGAAGCAGCCCCAGCCCCGCCGGTTCCGGCCCCGCCTCCCGCGGCGCCGGTCCCGCACCGCCGTACGGGTCGAGCCCTCCCGCTTCACCGCCCGCGACACCTTCGGCGAGGCCTTCGCAGGCGTCCTGCAGCGGCCCGGCCGCTCGGCGCTGACCGCGCTCGGGACGGTGCTCGGCGTCGGCACGTTCGTCGCCGTCCTCGGCCTGACGGCCACCACCTCGTCCCAGATCGACAGCCGCTTCAACCTGCTCACCGCCACCGAGGTGACCGTCGAGGACGTCGCGCGGGAGCAGAACAACTTCGCCGGCCCCGCGTTCCCGGCGGACGCCGACGCCCGCGTCGAGCGCCTCCACGGGGTCCAGCACGCCGGCGTGTCCTACCCGGTCCGCCTCGATCCCGGCGTCGGCGTCCGCGCCGCCCCGGTCGGCGGCGCCACGAGCGAGCGCACCGACGTGGTCGCCGCCTCCCCCGGGGCGCTGCGGGCCGCCGTCCCCCGGCTGTCCCAGGGCCGCCTCTACGACGAGTACCACTCCGCGGCCAAGCAGCGCGTGGCCGTCCTCGGCGCGAGCACGGCCGCCCGCCTGGGCATCACCACCCTGGACACCCGTCCGGCCGTGTTCATCGGCACCGAGCCGTTCACCGTGATCGGGATCATCGACGACGTGAAGCGCAGGGCCGACCTGCTCCTGTCGGTGGTGGTCCCGCGCACCACCGCCGAGGACGTCTGGGGTCCGCCCGAGGGGACGGGCACCACCATGCTCATCGCGACCGACGTGGGCGCCGCCCAGCAGGTCGCCCGCCTCGCCCCCACCGCGCTGCGCCCCGACCACCCCGAGTACCTCAAGGCCGTACCGCCGCCCGACCCGCGCACCCTGCGCAGCGGCGTCACCTCCGACCTTGAGCAGCTCTTCCTCGTCCTGGCCGGGATCTGCCTGGTCATCGGGGCCGTCGGCATCGCCAACACCACCTTGGTCGCGGTCCTGGAGCGCACGGGTGAGATCGGCCTGCGCCGGGCCCTCGGCGCCCGCGGCCGGCACATCACCACCCAGTTCCTCGCCGAGTCCGGGGCGCTGGGGATGCTCGGCGGGCTCGTCGGCACGTCGCTGGGCACCCTCACCGTGGTGGCCGTCGCCGTCATCCGGGACTGGACGGCCGTCATCCACCCGGCCACCGTCGCGGCCGCGCCGCTCCTCGGCCTGGTCACCGGCGTCCTGGCGGGCCTCTACCCGGCCTGGCGCGCCGCCCGCATCCAGCCCGCCGAGGCCCTGCGGCGCTGACCGCGCACCCGGCGGGCGGCGCCCCCGGCCCGGGCGCCCTACGCGGTCTGTCCGCGGTCGTCGAGGCGGGCCGCCAACCGGTCCATGGCGAGCCCGAGTTCGGCGGCCGTCCCGAACGGGACGATCACCGCGCGGCCCGGGACCCGGACCCCGCCCGTGAGGGCCACCCGGGTGCCGCCGCCGGGTTCGGCGGCGGCCGCCATGCCGATGATCAGGAACCGGCTCTGCAGCCAGCACCAGCCCGGCCGCAGCACCCCCCGGAAGTGCGCGCGGAAACCGTACTTGCTGCGGGCCAGCGCCTCCACCCGGTCGCCGGTGACCCGCAGCACCCGGACGCCGCGCATGTCCGGCTGGAAGCGGCCGAACCCGCCCTCCAGATCGGCCATCACCGCCCACACGGCCTCCACGGGGGCGGGGACGACGCGTTCGGCGATCCGGGACCCGCGGACGCCCGCCGCCATGATCCGCAGGCGGCTCACCGCGTCGATCGGGGCGGGGGAGGGGTACGGGAGTGGGGCCGTCATGAGGACCACGCCTTCCGGAAGCTGGTACGGGCCCGGTGCAGCCGGGACTTGGCGGTGCCCGGCGGTACGCCGAGGAGGGCCGCCGCGGACTCCTCGTCCAGGCCCTCCACGTCCCGCAGGACCAGGACGGCCCGGTGGTCGGGCGAGAGGCGGGCCAGGACGTCGTCGATGTCGGCGGCCAGCTGCGGATCCCCGCGGCCGGGCAGGTCGGGCAGCTGCGCCGGCCGGACGCGGTCCGCGCGGCGGGCGAGACGGACCGCCTCACGCACCGCGATGGCCCGGACCCAGCCGTACAGGGTCTGCGGATCGCGCAGTGAGCGCAGCGACCGGAACACCGCCACCAGCGTCTCCTGGGTGGCGTCCGGCCCGTCCGCGAGGGCGATGGGCGTGCAGATGCGGGCGATGTACGGGGTGAGGTGGTCGAGCAGGTCGTGCAGCGCCAGGGTGTTGCCGGCGCGGGCCGCACGGGCGAGGGCGACTCCGCGTTCCCGTTCGGCCGGGGTCATCTGGCGCGCGCCAGTCGGGCCGCGGCCCAGCCGAAGCCGAGGCAGGCGGGGGTGTACAGGAGCAGGTTCAGGGTGGGGAAGGGGCTGCCGGGCGGGCTGTCGAGGACCCCGGCGGCCCAGCCCAGGCCGGCAAGGCCCCGTACGGCCAGGCCGGCCGCGACGGCCCCGGTGACGGCCCGGGTGGCGCGCCCGCCGCGCCCGTACGCGTGGCCGAGTACGGCGCCGGCCCCCGCCAGGGTGAGCGCGGCCAGCGGCAGGACGACGGGCGGTGCGAAGGAGACCTCCGTGCCGAGCACGGCCAGCGACAGGGCCCGCTCGTCGGGGGCGGGCCAGGTCGCCCCGGTCGCCCAGTACAGGTGGGCCAGCCCGTCCAGGCCCAGCAGCGCGGCCACGGCGATGCCGGTGCGGCGGCGCGCCCTGTCGGTGGTGATGGCTGCGCCGGTCGTCATGAGTGCCCCCTCGGTGGTGATGGCCAACACCTCGAAGAGGAGCGGGACACAGGGAACGTTCCCTGTGTCCCGCGTCACATGGCGGCCGTCGCGTCAGAGGCGCTCGGGCGTCCGGATGCCGAGCAGCGACATGCCCTTGGTCAGGGTGCGGGCGGTCAGGTCGCACAGGAAGAGGCGGTTCTCGCCCACGACCAGCTCCGGTTCCGGCCTCACGACCGGGCACTGGTCGTAGAACGTCGTGTAGAGGGAGGCCAGCTGGTAGAGGTACGCGGCCAGCTTGTGCGGCGCGTGGTCGGCGGCCGCCTCGGCGATCAGCTCGCCGAAACCGTCCAGGTGCAGGCCCAGCGCGCGCTCGGCCGGCGCCAGCTCCAGCTCCGGGTGTGCGACCGGCTTGCGGTCTCCGGCGTTGCGCAGGATCGACTTGATCCGGGCGTACGCGTACTGGAGGTACACGGACGTGTCGCCGTTGAGCGAGACCATCTGGTCCAGGTCGAACTTGTAGTCCCGCGCGGCGGAGGTGGACAGGTCCGCGTACTTGACGGCGCCGATGCCCACGTAGCGGCCGTTGTCGACGATCTCCTCCTCGGTGAGGCCGACCTTCTCCGCCTTGCTCCGGACGACGGCCGTGGCCCGCTCCACGGCCTCGTCCAGCAGGTCGACCAGCCGCACCGTCTCGCCCTCACGGGTCTTGAACGGCTTGCCGTCCTTGCCGAGGACCGTGCCGAAGGCCAGCTGGACGGCCTTGACGTCCTCGCCCAGCCAGCCGGCGCGGCGGGCCGTCTCGAAGACCATCTTGAAGTGGAGGGACTGGCGGGCGTCGACCACGTAGATGAGGGTGTCCGCGCCGAGCTTGCCGACGCGGTCGCGGATCGCGGACAGGTCGGTCGCCGCGTAGCCGAAGCCGCCGTCGGACTTCTGGACGATCAGCGGGGTCGGGTTGCCGTCCGGGCCCTTGTACTCGTCGAAGAACACGCACAGCGCGCCGTTGGAGCGGACGGCGACGCCCGACTCCTCCAGCAGCTTGCAGGTCTCGGCCAGCATGTCGTTGTAGCCGGACTCGCCGACGACGTCCGGGTCCTGGATGTCCATGTCCAGCTTGTTGAAGACGGAGTAGAAGTAGATCTTCGACTCGTCGACGAACCGCTGCCACAGCGCCAGCGTCTCGGCGTCGCCCGCCTGCAGGTCGACGACCCGCGCCCGCGCCCGCGTCTTGAACTCCTCGTTCGAGTCGAAGAGCGCGCGCGAGGCCTTGTAGAGGCGGTTCAGGTTCGACATGGCCTCCTCGCCGGAGGCCTCCGCGTCGCCGTCGGCCTTGTGGTCCAGCTCGTGCGGGTGCTCGATGAGGTACTGGATGAGCATGCCGAACTGGGTGCCCCAGTCGCCGATGTGGTGACGGCGGACCACCTTCTCGCCGGTGAACTCCAGGATCTCCACCATCGCCGCGCCGATGACCGCCGAGCGCAGGTGGCCGACGTGCATCTCCTTCGCGACGTTCGGCTGCGCGTAGTCGATCACCGTCGTGCCCGCGTTCGCCGCGTACGGGACGCCGAGGCGGTCGTCGCCGGCCCGGGCGGCGAGGGTCTCGATGATCGCCCGGTCGGAGACGGTGATGTTGAGGAAGCCGGGGCCGGAGACCTCGATCTCCTCGATCACGCCGCCCTTGTCCAGGCCGTCGAGGACGGTCGTCGCCAGCTCGCGCGGATTGGCCTTCGCCTTCTTCGCGAGCGCCAGGATGCCGTTGGCCTGGAAGTCGGCCCGGTCGCTTCGTCGCAGCAGCGGGTCGGCGCCACCGGCCTCCGGCAGGGCCGAGGCGAGGGCGTCGGCGACGCGCTGATGGACGGAGGAAGCGAGGGAAGGGACCGAGGCCATGAGCTGCCGTTCCTGTGAGGTCGTGCCCGGAGGCGCGCTTGGGTTTTCCGACAAGCCCCGAGTATCCCACGCGCGGGCCGTCCACCGTTCGGGATAGAGGGGCCTTGCGGGCAACCCCGGAGCGGCCCGTTCCGTCTGGGAGAATGGCTGAAGCCAGCATTACGAGATAGAAGGACGTGTCGTGGCTCAGAGCAGCACCGAGACCGACTGGGTCTCCCGTTTCGCGGACGAGGTCATCGCCGAGGCGGAGCGCCGAGCACCCGGCAAACCTGTCGTCGTCGCGTCCGGACTCTCCCCCTCCGGCCCCATCCACCTGGGCAACCTCCGCGAGGTCATGACCCCGCACCTGGTCGCCGACGAGATCCGCCGCCGCGGCTTCGAGGTCCGGCACGTCCTGTCCTGGGACGACTACGACCGCTACCGGAAGGTGCCCCGCGGCATCCCCGGCGTGGACGAGGAGACCTTCGGGCAGCACATCGGCAAGCCGCTGACCTCCGTCCCGGCGCCGGCCGGATCGCCGTACGCGACCTGGGCCGAGCACTTCAAGGCCGCCTTCGTCGAGGCGCTCGCCGAGATGGGCGTCGAGTACGACCCGATCAGCCAGACCGAGCAGTACACCTCCGGCGCCTACCGCGAGCAGGTGCTGTTCGCGATGAAGCACCGCCGCGAGATCGACGCCGTCCTCGACCAGTACCGCACCAAGCAGAAGCCTGGTGCCGGCAAGAAGCCCCAGCAGAAGCCGGTCGACGCCGCCGAGCTGGAGGCCGCCGAGGGCTCGGGCGCGGCCGCCGAGGACGACGGCAGCGCGGAGGGCTCCGAGTACTTCCCGTACAAGCCGTACTGCGGCGCCTGCGGCAAGGACTTCACCAAGGTCACCTCGTACAACGACGAGACGACCGAGATGACCTACGTCTGCACCGAGGACGAGTACACCGAGACCGTCAAGCTCAGCGAGTTCAACCGCGGCAAGCTGGTCTGGAAGGTCGACTGGCCGATGCGCTGGGCCTTCGAGGGCGTCGTCTTCGAGCCCTCCGGCGTCGACCACTCCTCGCCCGGCTCGTCCTTCCAGGTCGGCGGGCAGATCGTGCACATCTTCGGCGGCGAGCAGCCGATCGGACCGATGTACGCCTTCGTCGGCATCAGCGGCATGGCCAAGATGTCCTCGTCGAAGGGCGGCGTGCCCACGCCGGCCGACGCCCTGAAGATCATGGAGCCGCAGCTGCTGCGGTGGCTGTACGCCCGCCGCCGGCCGAACCAGTCCTTCAAGATCGCCTTCGACCAGGAGATCCAGCGGCTGTACGACGAGTGGGACAAGCTGGAGGCCAAGGTCGCCGACGGCTCCGTCCTCCCGGCCGATGCCGCCGCCCACACCCGCGCCGTACGGGTCGCCTCGCACGAGCTGCCCCGCACCCCGCGGCCGATGCCGTACCGCACGCTCGCCTCGGTCGTCGACATCACCGCCGGCCACGACGAGCAGACCCTGCGCATCCTCAGCGACCTGGAGCCGGACAAGCCGCTCACCTCCCTCGACGAGGTACGGCCGCGCCTGGACCGCGCCGAGAACTGGATCACCACCCAGGTCCCGGCCGACCAGCGCACCCTCGTCCGCGAGGAGCCCGACACCGAGCTGCTGGCCTCCCTGGACGACCAGGGCCGCGAGTCGCTGCGCCTGCTGGTCGACGGCCTGGACTCGCACTGGTCGCTGGACGGGCTGACCACGCTGGTCTACGGGGTGCCGAAGGTGATGGCGGGGCTGGAGCCCGACGCCAAGCCGACGCCGGAGCTCAAGGTCGCGCAGCGGTCGTTCTTCGCCCTGCTGTACCGCCTGCTGGTGACCCGGGAGACCGGGCCGCGCCTGCCCACGCTGCTGCTGGCGGTGGGGGCGGACCGGGTGCGCAAGCTGCTGGCCGCCTGAGCCGGTCCGGACAGACGCGGGGAGCCGGAAGGGCCCGCACCCCTCGGGGTGCGGGCCCTTCCGCATGCGTGGCGACGGCGTTGCCGCGCGAGGTGCCCGTCAAGCGAGGTGCCCGTCACGCGACGCGCTCGTCACGCGATGTGCTCGTTCTCCAGGTCGCGCTGGTAGCGCTGCTTGAGCTCCGGCATCAGCCGCTTGAGCGTGGTGGCGCTGCGCGGGTGGACGATGCCGAGCCGGTCCGCGAGGTGTATGTCCAGCTGCTCCGGGTTCGGGAACTGGCCGTACTCGTCGATGTAGGCGCGGAAGACCTCGTACGAGGCCTCCGCGAACTTCACCTCGTCGACGCCGTCCGTCTGCGGCTCCGGGAGCTGGGCGGAGGCCCGGCCCTGGACCGACTGCGGCCCCGGCACGGACTGCGCGGCCTGGGGACCCTGCGGACCCTGCGCACCCTCGGGGTCCTCCGGTCCCGCCGGGGGCATCACCGGGATCGGCTCCAGGCCCTCGACGTACTGCGGGTTGTAGCCGCCCTCGTACGCGGCCTGCGGGGCGAGCGGCGCCGCGAACCAGGCGCTGTTGTGCGCGGCCGGCATGGCGGTCGGGTCCACCGCGAACGGCGGCGGGGCGTGGTGCCCGGGGGCTCCGGCCGGGCCCTGCCCGGCCTCCGCCCGGGCGCCGGGCTCCGCGGCGGCCGGGCCGGCGACCGCCGCCGGGCCCGTGGCCCCGCCGGGCAGGACGGTGCCCGCCGGCGCCGGACCCGCGGCCCTGCCCGCCTCCAGGGCCGGGGCCGGACCCGCCGCATCCGCCGGGGGCAGCAGCACCGGGTCGATCCCCGCCGCCGCCAGGCCCTCCGGGGCGGTCTGGGCCAGCGGGACGCCGATCCGGGCCAGGCGCAGCGGCATCAGCGCCTCCACCGGCGCCTTGCGGCGCCAGGCCCGTCCGTAGCGGGCCTGGAGCCGCGCCTGGTAGATCAGCCGGTCCTGCTCCATGCCGACGGCCTGCTCGTACGACCGCAGCTCCCACAGCTTCATCCGGCGCCACAGCTTGAAGGTCGGCACCGGCGACAGCAGCCACCGGGTGATCCGCACGCCCTCCATGTGCCGGTCCGCGGTGATGTCCGCGATCCGGCCCACCGCGTGCCGGGCCGCCTCCACCGTGACCACGAACAGGACGGGGATCACGGCGTGCATGCCGACACCGAGCGGATCCGGCCAGGCCGCCGCACCGTTGAACGCGATGGTCGCCGCGGTCAGCAGCCACGCCGTCTGCCGCAGCAGCGGGAACGGGATCCGGATCCACGTCAGCAGCAGGTCGAGGGCCAGCAGCACGCAGATGCCCGCGTCGATGCCGATCGGGAACACCAGCGAGAAGCTGCCGAACCCTTTCTTCAATGCGAGCGCCCGCACCGCGGCGTACGAGCCCGCGAAGCCGATGCCCGCGATGACCACGGCTCCTGCGACCACGACGCCGATGAGTATCCGGTGCGTACGAGTCAGCTGCATCGCGGCCACCCGCGATCCCCTCCCCTTGTCGAGCTACGGCAGGCACAGCGTACGGGTGACGGTGGAGGTGACTGAATGTCAGCCTCCCTTTAACACGGTGGGTTACCGCTCATCACTGCTGGGGCGAGGGCGAAGCCTGCTGCCCGGGCTGCTCCGGCTGCTTCTGCTGCTGGTTCGCGCCGCCCACCGAGGCCACCGCCTCCTTCGCCGCCGCGATGGCGTCCTGGAGGAGTTTCGCCTGGTCCGGGGCGCTCGCGCCCTCGTACGCCGCACCGTTGTAGTCGAGGGTGACCACCACGTTCTGGGTGCGCGCCACGATGGTGGTGTTGAAGAAGTCGACGTCCTTCTTCACCCCGTAGATCACGGAGGTGGCCTGGTCGCCGATGCCGCCGGCGGCCTCCTCCTTCACGTCGTGGGCGCCCTCGGTGGCCTTCGCCGCCGCGAGCTGCTTGGCGTACTGCTCCTCGGCGCGCTTGTTGGCACTGCCCAGCGAGGCGTGGGAGTCGTAGCGCACCAGCGAGATCGACAGCCACCGGTACTGCGAGCCCTTCAGACCGTCCTCGTCGAGGCCGTTCCAGGAGCAGCTCGCGCGGCTGGAGAGGTCGTTCGACTTGGTCGCCGTGCCGTTCTTGTCCTTCGCCTCCGGGACGAGGGTCTCGACGGTCTTCGTCTGGATCGCCTTGCAGGGGTCGGGCAGCGTTGCGAACGCCGCCTTCTCCTGGGCCGCCGACGGCTTCCCGTTCGGCTTGGCGGACGAGGAGGCGCTGGACTTCTTGCCGCCGTCCGAGCCCGAGCCCTTGTCCGAGTCGGAGGAGCATCCGGCGACGGTGAGGATCACCGGGACGGCTGCGCAGGCGAGGACGCGGGTGAGGCGGCGCGAGGCTGATCGGTGCATGGTTCCTTCAGTACGTGGTGGGCCGGTACGTGGTGGGCGACGTGGGGCGTCGCATGGGGGCGACGCCGTGGCGTGTTCCGTGAGCTGTTCTGTTGACGTCGTTCGGGGCGCGGGACCCGGGCAACGGTAGCCCGACCCGGCGCGCGCCTGCTGTGCGCGCCGTCACGCCGGGCTGCCGGCGGTCCCGTTCAGTCGTTGAACCGCTCGACGAGCGCCTGCGCCAACTGCCGTGCCTTGTCCTGGGTTTCGGAGCTCGACGGGACGGTCCCGGGCAGTGACGGCTGCACGCTGTACTCGACGGTGACGATGACGTTCGAGGTGCGGAACACAATCCGCACGGTCCGCGCCTGGGCCGCGCTGGCGCCGGCCGCGCTCAGCTTGTCGTCGACGAAGGCCTCCGTGCCGAGCCCTTCGAGCACGCGGGAACCGAGCTCGGGCGGCGGGACGCTCGCGCCGGGGCCGGGGGCCGTCGAGGAGCCGGCGGACGGCCCGGTGGCCGGGTTCGCGGCGGGGCTGGTGGCGGGGGCAGCGGCAGGGGCGGTGCCGGGGGCCGCGCCGGGGCTGCCCGTGGCGGCCGGACCGGGGAAGGGCAGGTGCGCGTCCGTCAGGCGGCGGACGTAGACCTGCCGCGCCTTGTCGTCGTCGCTCGCCGTGGACCGGTCGTAGGAGACCACGCGCTCGAAGCCGACCGACAGCAGCCGGGTCTCCTCGGGGGTCTGCGCCGTCCAGCGGCAGCCGACGTGCCGGTCACCGTCGTACGAGGTGTCCGCGGTGCCGGCGTACAGCTGGACCCGCTGCTCCTCGGTGAGCGTGGCCGCGGCCGGGAGCATGGCCTTGAGGCGCTTGCCGTCGGCGGCCTTGCACGGCGAGGGCAGGCTGCGGTACTTGCCGGGGGGCGCGGGCACGGTGGTGCTGTCCCCGGCCTTGGAGTCGCTGTCGGACCCGCCGCCGCTCCCGCTGGTGCACCCGGTCAGGCCACTCGCCCCGGCCACGAGTGCGGTGAGCATCGCGATGCCTGGCAGGATCCGCCGTACCGCCTTGCGCTGCACGTCCACTGGCTCCCTTCGACCGCCCGGCCGCCCGGCGGTCAGGAAAAATGCGTTGCCGCGCCGTGGGCGCGGATGAACACAATGTCTATCGCACACGCTGGTGCCGGCGCCGGTCTCCTGTCTGTTTTGGGACCTAGAGCGAGGCTTTTTGCGTATGGAGACTTATTTACTGTTTTCGGGGGATTAAGACCTTATGTCGTACGTAGAGGTACCGGGAGCGAAGGTCCCGATCCGGATGTGGACCGACCCCGCGTCGGTCGAGGCGAGTGCGATGCAGCAGCTGCACAACGTCTCCGGCCTTCCGTGGATCAAGGGCCTGGCCGTCATGCCGGACGTCCACTACGGCAAGGGCGCGACGGTCGGCTCGGTGATCGCCATGAAGGACGCGGTGTGCCCGGCGGCGGTCGGCGTGGACATCGGCTGCGGCATGTCGGCGGTGAAGACGTCCCTCACGGCGAACGACCTGCCGGGCGACCTGTCGAAGCTCCGCTCCCGCATCGAGGCGGCCATCCCGGTGGGCGCCGGCATGCACCGGGAGCCGGTGGACCCGGAGCGGTTGTACGGGTTCGGGCCGAAGGGGTTCGGGGACCTGTGGGAGCGGTTCGACTACCTCGCAGATGCGGTCAAATTCCGTCATGAGCGGGCCACGAAGCAGGTTGGAACGCTCGGATCCGGTAATCACTTCATCGAGTTCTGTCTCGACGAGGCAGGTTCGGTCTGGTTGATGCTGCACTCCGGATCCCGGGGCATCGGCAACGAACTGGCTTCGCACCACATCGACGTGGCCCGCGGGCTCTCGCACAACCAGGGGCTGGTCGACCGGGACCTCGCGGTCTTCCTCGCGGCGACGCCCGAGATGGAGGCGTACCGCAACGACCTCTTCTGGGCGCAGGAGTACGCCAAGTACAACCGCGCGGTGATGATGAGCCTGTTCAAGGAGGTCATCCGGCGGGAGTTCCGCAAGGCGAAGGTCTCCTTCGACCAGGAGATCAGCTGCCACCACAACTACGTGGCGGAGGAGCGGTACGAGGGCATGGACCTGCTGGTCACCCGCAAGGGCGCGATCCGCGCCGGCAGCGGTGACTACGGGATCATCCCGGGCTCCATGGGCACGGGTTCGTACATCGTGAAGGGCCTCGGCAACGAGAAGTCCTTCAACTCGGCCTCGCACGGCGCGGGCCGGAAGATGAGCCGGACGGCTGCGAAGAAGCGGTTCTCGGCGCGCGACCTGGCGGAGCAGACCCGGGGCGTGGAGTGCCGCAAGGACTCGGGCGTCGTGGACGAGATCCCGGGCGCGTACAAGTCCATCGAGCAGGTCATCGACCAGCAGACCGACCTGGTCCAGGTCGTGGCCAAGCTCAAGCAGGTCATCTGCATCAAGGGCTGAGCCCGGGGTGCAGTTGTCGGGGGAATGGAGGAGCCCGGACCGTCACCGGTCCGGGCTCCTCCGTGTCCGCACTCAGGCGTTCTCGTCGCCGTCGAGGAGGCGGTCGACGGAGAGCTCAAGGGTGACGCCGATGTCCTCGGGGAGGGGGACGGCGGTACCGCGCTTGAAGGCCTTGCGGGAGCGGTAGCCGCTGTTTCGCGGGTCCGTGTGGAGGATGACCTCGTCATGGTGGCGGTCGGCGACGACGTAGACGGGGACTCCGGCCTTGGCGTAGCTCTCGACCTTGACGCCGATGTCGTCCGACCAGTTGGAGGAGGTGACCTCCAGGATCATGCGGAAGACGTCGGGGGCGTAGCAGTTCCGAGCGGCCCGGGACGCGCGGTAATCCGCCTCGACCAGCGCGAAGTCGGGGACCGCGTAATCGTCCGGGCCGGTCGGCAGGTCGATGCCGATGGTCTGTAGGTACTTCAGCCCTGCCTTCCTTGCTCCGGCTGCCGCGAATTCCTCGATCAGCCACGTCAGCGTCTCTGAGTGCGGCCCGTCGGCGGGTGGTGTCACGGTGAGCCTCCCCTGGAGAATCTCCACTCGGTGCCCGGGAAGCTCCTTGGAGAGACGATCGGCGGCCTCTGCGATCGTGGTCTCGTGCTGTATCACGGCCATGGCTTCCTCCTTTTCGTGATCCACCCTGTCCGGAGCGTAACCGCGCCCGCTGACATTCCGCACTCGTTCACTCGTACGGTGCCGCGCGCGAGGGCCGCCGACCGGCCTGCGGCAGGGTCCGATGGGGTCCGCTCGAACGCATGGTGGAATAACCCGTCGGGCCCGGTGCAGGGCCTGGTGCCGGTGAGTGCTGTGGGGGATGAACGTGCTGGTTGACGGTGGCCGAGGGCGACGGGTGCGAAGAGGGGTCCTCGCGGCCTCCGCAGGGTTCGCCGTGGCCGTGACCGGGTGTGCACCGGCGGACGGGGACGCGCGGGCGGCCGCTTCGCCGAGTGCTCCGGCGGCCGCTCCCGTGGTGCCGACGGTGATCGGCAAGGAGCAGGCGGAGAAGGTCTTCAACCAGTACGTGTGGGAGCACAACGCCTCCATGGACCGGCGGGACGGCGCTGCCATCGCCAAGGTGGAGACCGGGGCGCTGCTGGCGCGGAGCCTGGCCAATCTGGAGGTGGCGAAGGCGCGCGGCAGTGCCGGGCTGGAGCGTACGTTCGTGAAGCCGGAGTTCTTCATCCCGGCGGAGCGGGACCAGCCGGGGTACCCGCGTTCGTTCGCCGTGTTCAGCCGCGGTTACTCCAACCTGCACAACGAGCGGGCAGCCGCCGTGCACTACTTCGTGCAGGAGGTGCCCGGCGGGGAGTGGAAGGCCGCCGCACGGTCGTGGACGTACGACAAGCCGCTCACGGCGCAGTTCGACGACACGTCGTACGTGGTGGACGGCTTCGCGGTGCGGGACAAGGAGATCGCCGCCGTGCGGCGGGATGCGGCCGGAGCGCCCGCGCTGTCGCCGACCGCGGCAGAGGACCGCACGGTGTGCGGGCGGTACGCGGAGTACCTCAGCTTCAGGGCGCCGAACGGGGAGCCGGAGAGCGAGCACTTCGTGCCGGGTGAGCTGACGAGCGATGTCGTCAAGGCGTACAACGAGGACTACCCGAACCTCACCCTGGTCCGGCGGAGCTTCGCCTTCGAGGCCGCCGCCGGACCCGAGCTGCCGGTGCTGAAGCTGGCCGACGGCAGGTCCCTGGTCACCTGCTCGTTCGTGCGGACCGACCACTGGGAGGGCAAGGTGGAGCGGGCTGCGATCTTCAAGTACGGGACGGGGAACCCGTCGGCGGACACCGATGCGCTGCTGGGCGGCGGCCACAAGTGGTGGAAGAGCACCGACGTGCGGCGGAGCGTGACGGCGACCCTGGAGGTGCCGGCGCAGGGACCCGCCGACGTGGTGGGGTGCAACTGCTTCACGGCGCCCGTGCTGTCGGCGGAGGGCACGCCCGACTGACGGGAAGGCGGCGGGGGCCGCCGGGCGGAGCCGGCGGCCCGGCTGTGCCGCGGGGGCTACAGCTCGCGGTGCACCTTGGTGTTGGAGGCCTGGGCGCGGGGGCGGACGACCAGGAGGTCGATGTTGACGTGGCTGGGGCGGGTGACGGCCCAGGTGATGGTGTCGGCCACGTCGTCGGCGGACAGGGGCTCCGCCACGCCCGCGTAGACCTTGGCGGCCTTCTCCGTGTCGCCGCGGAAGCGGGTGGTGGCGAACTCCTCGGTCTTCACCATGCCCGGCGCGATCTCGATGACGCGGACGGGCTGTCCGACGATCTCCAGGCGGAGGGTTTCGGCGAGGACGCGGGCGCCGTTCTTGGCGGCGACGTAGCCGGCGCCGCCCTCGTACGTGGCGTGGCCGGCGGTGGAGGACAGGACCACCACCGTGCCGTCGCCGGAGGCGGTGAGGGCGGGGAGCAGGGCCTGGGTGACGTGGAGGGTGCCGATGACGTTGACCTCGTACATCGTGCGCCAGTCGGCCGGGTCGCCGGTCGCGACGGGCTCGGCTCCGAGGGCGCCGCCCGCGTTGTTGACCAGCACGTCGCAGCGCGCGAGGGAGGCGGCGAAGGCGTCGACCGCGGCGCGGTCGGTGACGTCGAGGGCGTGGGCGGTGGCCTCGTGGCCGGCCTCCGCGATCTCGGCGGCGAGGGCCTCGATGCGGTCCTTGCGGCGGGCGGTGAGGACGACGTGGTAGCCGGCGGCGGCGAGCTGCCGGGCGGTGGCCGCGCCGATGCCGCTGCTCGCGCCGGTGACTACGGCGGTGCGGGTGGCCGTGCTCATGTGCGGGGCTCCTGGTGCGCTCGGTCCTGGCGTACGCGCGTCGCGTACGGGCGTCGTACGCGCTGCGTACGGGCGAATACCCGCCAGCATAGGCGGGGGTCAGCGGCCGCGCGGCGCGTACATGATCACCGCCATGCCGGCCAGGCAGACCAGCGCTCCGGCGATGTCCCAGCGGTCCGGGCGGTAGCCGTCGGCGACCACGCCCCAGGCGAGGGATCCGGCCACGAAGACCCCGCCGTACGCGGCGAGCACCCGGGCGAAGTCGCCCTGCGGCTGGAAGGTGGCGACGCAGCCGTAGAGGCCGAGGGCGATGACGCCCGCGCCGATCCACGCCCAGCCCTTGTGCTCGCGCACGCCCTGCCAGACGAGCCAGGCGCCGCCGATCTCCAGGACGGCGGCGAGTGCGAACAGGGCGGCGGAGCGGGCGATCAGCATGGCCCGCAGCCTAGGACCCGGGCGAGCCCGCCGGGCCGGTCGGCCGGGTGGGGGGCGGCGCGCCCTCGTTCGTGTGATGGTCCGACCGGCCGGGGCCGCGGCGGGCTAGCGTCCGCGCGTGGAGGTGGTTGCGGTGCGCCGTGGTGCCGTACGGAGTGTGGTGGTGGCGGGCTTGCTGGTGCTCGGGGCGACCGGGAACGCCCAGGCGCGGAGCGGGCCCGAGGCGGACGTGGCCTACCACGGGCGGGTCTCCCTGTCCCAGGGGCAGCTGCGGGTGTGGCTGGTCCCGCAGAACGAGGGGCCGTCGGCGGTGCCCAACGCCACGCTGCGGATCCGCCTGTCGGCCGACCTCGCGGACCGGCAGCAACTGGCCGAGGGCTGTGCCCGGGCCGGGCTGCGCCAGGTGGTGTGCGAGACGGGCGCCATGCCGCTGCGCGGGCGCGGCCGGCACATCGGGCTGCTGCTGCGGCTGCGCGAGCGGGTGCCGGAGGTGGTGGTCCGGATCGACACCTGGTGGGACGGCGGCGCGGCGGACCGGAACCTGTCGAACAACGAGCCCGCGGTGCTGGCGCTGGACACGGGCGACACGTACGCCTTCTGACCCCGGGCCCTCGGACGCCGGCCGTCAGACCCCGGCCGTCAGACCCCGGCTGTCAGCCCCGCAGGGTCCTCGCGTCGCCACGCCGTCACGGGGTGGCGACGCCGCCGAACTCCTCGACCGCCTCGCTGACGATCCGCTCCAGGCGGGCGTGGTGGGCGCCGCGCCAGTAGACGCGCTCGCAGGCGGTGCACTGCGCGAAGACGTCGTACGAGCGGTGCGTGCCGTGTTGGAGGCGGTCGCCGACGCTCTCCTTGTCGGCCTGGCGCAGCGGGCCGTTGCACGCGGTGCAGCGGGTCCACGGGGTGAGCGCGGGGGCGAACCGGCCCAGCACGTCGCGCAGTTGCTCGTCGGGGTTGTCGCTGTAGACGTACGCCCCGGCGAAGATCTCGCGGCGGCGCAGCAGTCCGCGGTCGCGGGAGAGCAGGACGCGCTGCTCGGCGGCGGAGCGGGTGGCGAGGGCCGGGTCGCCGATGTCCTCGTTCTCGTACGCGGCGTCCACGCCGAGCAGGCGCAGGCGGCGGGCGAGGGTGCCGAGGTGGACGTCGAGGAGGAAGCGCAGGGGCGTGGCGCCGGGGATCTGCTGGGGGCGGTCGACGCCGAAGACCTCGACGGACTGGCCGGCGCGGGGCACGTACGAGAAGGGCACCTCGGCGCCGTCGACGAGGAGCCGGCCGACCTCGGTGAGCGGGACGCCTGCCGATTCGACGACGTGGCCGAGGCTGGAGGCGCCGTCGGTCGCGGTCGGTACGCGCTCGGCGCGCCGGCTGGGCGCGGCGAACAGGCGCAGTTCGGGGGCGAGGGTGAGCTGAATGCCGGGTCCGTTCACGCTGTCAGCATGCCATCGGGGGCGGGGCGGTGCGGGCGAATTTACGAGGTCGCGGGGTCCTCCGAGCACCCGCGCCTCCGGCACCCGCGCCTCCGGCACCCGCCTCCGGCACCCGCGCCTCCGGCACCCGCCTCCGGCCCGTCCCGCGGCACCCCTCCGGCACCGCCCACCGGCGGGCTTGCCGTGCCGGGCGGGGCAGGGGGTGGAAGACTCGGAAGGGACGGACGGGGGACGGGGCGGGGGCAGGGGCGAGGGGCGAGGAGTGGGCCCATGGGTGTCTCGACCGGGCCGGTCCGGCTGGACGACTCCGCGTACCACGAGCTGGCGCGGTCCTTCCGCGGGAGCCTGGTGCGGGCCGGCGATGCGACGTACGAGGAGCGCCGGCGGATCTGGAACGGCTCGATCGACCGGCATCCCGCCCTGATCGCGCCCTGCACCGGCTCGGGCGACGTCGTCGCGGCGCTGAAGTGGGCGACGGACACGGGTGCGCTCGTCGCCGTGCGCAGTGGCGGCCACAGTTTCCCGGGGCATTCGGTGTGCGACGGCGGTGTCGTCGTCGACCTCTCGCCGATGAAGGAGATCCGGGTGGACCCGGAGACCCGTACGGCCAGGGTCCAGGCGGGGGCGCTGCTGGGGGAGCTGGACCGGGCGACCCAGCCGTTCGGGCTGGCGGTGCCATCCGGGATCGTGACGCACACCGGGGTCGCGGGGCTGACCCTCGGCGGCGGTATCGGGTGGCTGAGCCGGATGTACGGGCTGAGCGTCGACCAGCTGCTGTCGGTGGAGCTGGTCACGGCGGGCGGGGAGCAGGTCACGGTGAGTGAGACGAGCCATCCGGAGCTGTTCTGGGGGGTGCGCGGGGCGGGCGGCAACTTCGGCATCGTCACGGAGTTCGAGTTCCGGCTGAATCCGGTGGGGCCGACCGTCCTGGCCGGGCCCGTCGTGTGGTCCGTGGAGGATGCGCCGGAGGTGCTGCGCTTCTACCGGGACTGGATCACGGCGGTGCCCGACGAGCTGACGACGATCGTCGTGCACCGCAAGCTGCCGCCGCTGCCGGCGATCCCGGCCGAGCTGTACGGGCGGCCCGTGGTGATGGTGATCGGCTGCTACGCGGGCGACGTGGAGGCCGGGGCGGAGGTGATGCGTCCGATGCGGGAGTTCGGGCGGCCCCTGCTGGACCTGTGCGCGCCGAAGCCGTTCCTGGCGCACCAGGCGATGTTCGACCCCTCGTTCCCGCACGGCTGGTGGTATTACTTCCGCAGTACGGGCATCGACCGCCTCACCGACGAGGTGATCGACACCATGGCGCGGTTCGCGGCGCGGATGCGCTCGCCGCTCAGCTCCTTCCCCCTCTTCCAGCTGGGCGGGGCGGTGGCCCGGGCGGACGCGGACGGCACGGCGTTCGGTGACCGCGGGGTGGGCCACATGCTCAACATCAACGGGATCTGCGCGAGCGCCGACGGCTTCGAAGAGGAGTGCCGCTGGGTGCGGGAGTTCTGGACGGCGCTGGAGCCGCACCATGCGGGCGTGTACGTCAACTTCCTGATGGACGAGGGTGAGCGGCGGATCCGGCAGGCCTACGGGCCGGGTGTGCTGGGCCGGCTGCGGGCCCTCAAGGCCGAATGGGATCCGGCGAACGTCTTCCGCCTCAACCAGAACGTCCCGCCGCCGCCGGTCTAGCCGCCGCCGGTCTGGCCGCCGTCCGCCGGGCCGCCCGCCGCGCCGGTCGTCGTACGGCGGCGGGGGCGGCCCCGGTTGCGGCCGCGGCGGGTGCGCAGGCGGCTGACCCGGAGCCGGTCCGTGCTCAGCGGGTCCCGGCGGGCCAGTTCGGCGAGGGCCGGGTGCCGGGGCCCGGGCAGGGTCACGTGCGGGATCGCCGTCGGCCCGGAGCGCCGGCGGCTGCGGGCGTACAGCGGGAACCAGACGATCTGGGCCACCAGGGCGAGCCCGGTGGCGGCCACCACCCACCCCTGCACCGGCCCGCGCGGCGCGAGGCCTGCGAGCGCGAACACGGTGAACACCATCTCCGCGAGGAGGAGGTACACCCCCGTGGTGGCCGGCCGGCCGGGGCCGCCGCGCGCGGCGGTGGCCCGTACCCGGGTGCGCCAGGCGCTGCGGAACTCCTCGCGGGTGGTGCGGAAGGCGGTGTCGCGCAGCTCGATGCTGCCGAGGGTGGCCGGTGCCGTACGGCGGCGCAGCGCCGCGAGCAGGGCGTCCGGCAGCGGGTGTCCGGCGGTGCGCGCGGGGTCGGCGCCGGCCGGGGTGAGGCTCAGGTTGCCGCGGTGGTTGACGGTGGCCAGCCCTTCGAGCAGCAGCTGGGAGGCGGCGGCCTGGGTGTCGTCCTCGGGCCACCAGCTCTCGCAGGCGGCGGCGCGGTAGGGGTCGCCCGCGGGCACGGGCAGGCGCCGGACCGTCGCCCGGTAGCGCTGCCGCCGCGGCCGGCGGCGGCGCACCCCGAGCCACCCGTACAGCAGGGCCGTGACGGGCAGCACGACGCCCGCGAGCGTTTGGGGGTGCACCTGCCGCGTCCGGGGCTTCGGTTCAGGGCCAGACCAGGCAGTAGGCCTGGTGGCCGTTCTCGTGGAGGCGGTGGGAGAAGTCCTGCCACTCGTGGAGGAGCTGGTAGACGTTGAACGCGTCGCGCGGCCCGCCGCGGTCCGGGACCGTGGACCAGATGAAGGCCGCCGCGCCGACCGACTCCTCGCCGATGCCGCGCAGCGGGTCGACCACCGTCATGGGGAGCTTGACCACCGCGTAGTCGGGGTGGAGGACGACCAGCTCCAGCGGGGGCACCTTGTGCAGGGGTATGCCCTCGATGCCGGTCAGGACCATCGCGGCCATCGTCTCCGGCTTGATCTTGGTGAACATGCCGCCCATGCCGAGCTCGTCGCCGCCGAGCTCCTCCGGCCGCATCGTGACCGGGACCCTGGCCGCCGTCGCGCCGTCGGGGGCGCCGAAGTACTTGTAGGTCACGCCCATACCGCGGCCCTTGGGCAGGTCGTCGGGGGCCTCCGTGGGGCCCGGTACGGGATCGGCCGCGTCCGCGGCCCGGCGCCGGTGCTTGCCTCGGCGGCGGGCTTCGCGGGCCTCACGGGCGCGCTGGGGGTCGAGGCCGTCCGTACCCTCGCCCGGTCCACCACCGCGTTGCATATCTCCACCCGACTGGTCTTGCCTGCCCCGGCCCCGTGGCCCCACCACGCAGCCTGATCATCATGGCAGTGACCTCCCCCGGGGCGGCGCGGTGAAACGCCCGTCCGCAAGTCAGTCGCGGCCTGATGAGACCATGGCTGGTGTGAGCTACCCGTACCCGTATGAAGCCAAAGTCTCGCAGACTCTCTTTGACCGCGCGTCCCTCGTGACGCCTGGCGGCGTGAACTCTCCGGTGCGGGCCTTCCGCGCCGTGGGCGGAACGCCCAGGTTCATGGTGTCCGGTACCGGTCCGTACCTGACCGATGCCGACGGCCGCGAGTACGTCGACCTGGTCTGCTCGTGGGGACCGATGATCCTCGGCCACGCCCACCCCGCCGTCACCGAGGCGGTCCAGGCCGCCGTCGCCCGTGGCACGTCCTTCGGCACGCCCGGCGAGGGCGAGGTCGCGCTCGCCGAGGAGATCGTCGCGCGCATCGAGCCGGTCGAGCAGGTCCGCCTGGTGTCCTCCGGCACCGAGGCGACCATGTCCGCGATCCGGCTGGCCAGGGGTTTCACGGGCCGCGCCAAGGTGGTGAAGTTCGCCGGCTGCTACCACGGGCACGTGGACGCGCTGCTGGCCGCCGCCGGTTCGGGCCTGGCCACCTTCGCGCTGCCGGACACCCCGGGCGTGACGGGTGCGCAGGCCGGCGACACGATCGTGCTGCCCTACAACGACCTGGAGGCGGTACGGGCGGCCTTCGCCGCGCACCCCGGTGAGATCGCGTGCGTGATCACCGAGGCGGCGCCGGGCAACATGGGCGTGGTCACCCCGCTGCCCGGCTTCAACCAGGGCCTTGCCGGCCTCTGCCGCGAGAACGGTGCGCTGTACATCTCCGACGAGGTGATGACCGGTTTCCGTACCTCGCGCGCCGGCTGGTACGGCGTGGACGGGGTCAAGCCCGACCTGATGACCTTCGGCAAGGTCATGGGCGGTGGTTTCCCGGCCGCGGCGTTCGGCGGCCGCGCCGACGTGATGGGCTTCCTCGCTCCGGCGGGCCCCGTCTACCAGGCGGGCACGCTGTCCGGCAACCCGGTCGCCACCGCCGCCGGCCTGGCGCAGCTGCGGCTGCTCGACGAGGCCGCGTACGAGAAGGTCGACGCGGTCTCGAAGGAGATCCAGGCGCTGGTGAGCGGGGCGCTGACCAAGGAGGGCGTCGCGCACCGGCTGCAGACGGCCTCCAACATGTTCTCCGTGTTCTTCACGGAGGACGAGGTCCGCAATTACGACGACGCGAAGAAGCAGGAGTCCTTCCGCTTCAACGGCTTCTTCCACTCGATGCTGTCGCAGGGCGTCTACCTGCCGCCGTCGGCGTTCGAGTCGTGGTTCGTCTCCACCGCCCACGATGCGCAGGCGATCGAGCGGATCGCGGCGGCGCTGCCCGCCGCCGCCCGCGCCGCCGCCGAGGCCGCCCCGGAGGGGACCGTATGAGCAGCAGGGAGATCACCGTCGTCCACCTGATGCGGCACGGTGAGGTGCACAATCCGGACGGTGTCCTCTACGGGCGCCGTTCCGGCTACCACCTCTCCGAGCTGGGCCACCGGATGGCCGAGCGGGTCGCGGACCACCTGCAGGGGCGGGACGTCACGTACGTCGTCTCCTCGCCGCTGGAGCGGGCGCAGGAGACGGCGGCGCCGGTCGCCAAGCGGCACGGTCTGGACGTGGCGACGGATGCGCGGCTGCTGGAGGCGGAGAACGTCTTCGAGGGCAAGACCTTCGGGGTGGGGGACGGCGCGCTGCGCAAGCCCGCCAACTGGAAGCACCTGACGAACCCGTTCCGGCCGTCCTGGGGCGAGCCGTACGTGGAGCAGGTCGTGCGGATGATGAGCGCGATCGAGGCGGCGCGCGACGCGGCCCGGGGCCACGAGGCGGTGGCGGTCAGCCACCAGCTGCCGATCTGGATCGTGCGCAGCTTCGCGGAGAAGCGCCGGCTGTGGCACGACCCGCGGCGGCGGCAGTGCACGCTGGCCTCGTTGACCTCGTTCACGTACCAGGGCGACCGGCTGGTGTCGGTGGGGTACAGCGAGCCGGCCCGGGACCTGGTCCCGGCGCACCTCCTGGCGGGGGCGAAGCCGGTGAAGGGCAAGTCCAAGGCGTTCGGCGCCTAGAGAGCCTAAAGATTCATACAAGTCGTACCGGAAACCCTGCGCGCTCCCTCGACTTCGCTGAAAAGTCCATTTATGTGACTTTTCATGAGCGACGATGCGCGCGACCTCACCCGCAGGGGACTGCTCGGGCTCGGTGCCGCGGCGGTGGCGGTGGCGGCCGGGATCGGGGGCTGCGGCGGCGGGAGCGGCCGCCCGGCCGGCCCGGGTGGCCGCCCCGGCCCCGGCGGCGGCCCCGGCCCGTCCGCGACCGAGTTCCGTCCCCTGGGTGACGGTTCCACCGCCGACACCGGGCCCCAGCCGCACCAGCCGCCCCGGCCCGTGCCGCTCCAGCCGGGCGAGACGCCACCGCAGTTCGTGGTGTTCAGCTGGGACGGCGCGGGGGAGACCGGCAACGGCCTCTTCCCGCGCTTCCTCAAGCTCGCCAGGGACCACGGCGCGTCCATGACCTTCTTCCTCTCGGGCCTCTACCTGCTGCCCGAGTCCAGGAAGGAGCTGTACCGGCCGCCGAACAACCCGGCCGGGGCCTCCGACATCGGCTACCTCAAGGACGAGAACGTCCGCAACACCCTCGGCTGCGTCCGTCAGGCCTGGCTCGACGGCCACGAGATCGGCACCCACTTCAACGGCCACTTCTGCGGCGGTTCCGGCTCCGTCGAGCACTGGAGCCCGGCCGACTGGCGCAGCGAGATCGACCAGGCCGTGTCGTTCGTCACCAACTGGCGCACCCACACCGGCTTCACCGACGTCGAACCGCTGCCCTTCGACTACCGCAAGGAGCTGACCGGCAGCCGCACCCCCTGTCTGCTCGGCCGGGACGACCTGCTCCCCGTCGCCGCGGAGCTGGGCTGGCGCTACGACGCCTCCTCGCCCGGTGGCCTCCAGGTGTGGCCGCAGAAGAGGGGAGGCCTGTGGGACCTGCCCCTGCAGGCCGTGCCGTTCCCCGGGCACTCCTTCGAGGTGCTGTCGATGGACTACAACATCCTCGCCAACCAGTCGAAGAACACCACCCGGGGCGTCCCCTCCAACTACCCCGCCTGGCGCACCCAGGCCACCGCGTCCTACCAGGCGGGCTTCCGCCGTGCGTACGAGACGAACCGCGCGCCGCTGTTCATCGGCAACCACTTCGAGGAGTGGAACGGCGGGATCTACATGGACGCCGTCGAGGAAGCCCTCAAGAGCATGTCGGACAAAAAGGACGTACGCCTCGTATCCTTCCGGCAGTTCACCGACTGGCTGGACGTCCAGGACCCCGCACTGCTCTCCAGGCTCCGCACCCTCGCCCCCGGCGAGTCCCCGCCCGGTGGCTGGAAGACGTACCTCACCCCGCTCCCCGCGGCCTGACCAGCGGATTGCACACGGCCCCGGGGGGTGCGGAAGATCCGCAAAACGCCCATGCGAAACTTTTCACATGAGAATTGGCCGCGCCGTACGACGTCGTCAAAGCAGCAGCCGCTCGACCAGCGGCCGCGCCCTCCTGCTGACCGCGGTGACCCTCGCGAGCGCCCTGACCCTGACGGCGTGCAGCGACGACGGCAAGCCGTCCGGCAGCGCCGGCGGCAACTACGTGACCGGCAAGAGCGGCATCTCCACCGTCGCCAAGGGCTCCCGCGACGAGGCGCCCAAGCTCGACGGCGAGACCGTCGACGGCAAGACCCTCGACACCACCGCCCTCAAGGGCAAGGTCGTCGTCCTCAACGTGTGGGGCTCCTGGTGCCCGCCGTGCCGCGCCGAGGCCCCCTACTTCGCGAAGGTCTCCAAGGAGCTGGAGGCCGCCGGGAAGCCCGTCGCCTTCGTCGGTATCAACACCCGCGACACCAGCAAGCAGAACGCCGCCTCCTTCGAGGAGAACTTCGGGATCACCTACCCGAGCCTCTACGACCCGGACGGCAAGCTGATGCTCCGCTTCCCCGCGGGCACGCTGAACGCCCAGTCCATCCCCTCCACGATCGTCCTCGACAAGGAGGGCCGGATCGCCGCCCGCACCCTGGTCGCGGTCAGCGAGCAGCAGCTGCGCTCCATGATCGACCCGCTGCTCGCGGAGCAGTGACCTCGTGCTCGCGTACGTCCTCGCCGCCGAACCGACCGGCGTGAACACGACGGTGCTCAGCGGCGCACTGCTGCTGGCCCTGCCGCTGGCCCTGCTCGCCGGGCTGGTCTCCTTCTTCTCGCCCTGCGTGCTGCCGCTCGTCCCCGGCTACCTCTCGTACGTCACCGGGGTCAGCGGAGCCGACCTCGCCGAGGCCCGGCGCGGCCGGATGGTGGCGGGCGCGAGCCTGTTCATCCTCGGCTTCACCGCCGTCTTCGTCTCCAGCGGCGCCCTCTTCGGCCAGTTCGGCAACGTCCTGCTGGGCCACAAGGAGGTCATCTCCCGGGTGATGGGCGGCCTGGTGATCGTGCTCGGCCTGTTCTTCATGGGTGCGATCCCGGGCCTGACCATGCGCGAGTTCCGCTTCCACCGGAAGCCGTCCGGGGGCCTGCTGGGCGCGCCCGCGCTCGGGGTGCTCTTCGGCCTCGGCTGGACCCCCTGCATGGGTCCCACCCTCGCCGCCGTCAACACGCTCTCCCTCGACCAGGCCAGCGCCGGCCGGGGCGCCCTGCTGACCGTCGCCTACTGCGCCGGGCTCGGCGTGCCCTTCATTCTCGCCGCCGTGGCCTTCCGCAAGGCGCTCGGCGCGTTCGGCTGGGTCAAGCGCCACTATGCATGGGTGATGCGCATCGGCGGCGGCATGCTGATCCTGACCGGCCTGCTGCTCGTCACAGGTTTGTGGGACAGCATCGTCAACGACATGCAGAGCTGGACCCAAGGCTTCACGGTGGGGATCTGAGGACTACACGGACATGAGTACGACCGAAAGCGAAACCGAACCCGACGCAGCGGCGGCCGGGGCGCAGCTGTCCACCGCCCCCGTCGAGGACGCCGGCGGTCCCGTCGGCATCGGCGTGGTCGGCTGGATCCGCTGGATCTGGCGCCAGCTCACCTCCATGCGGGTGGCGCTGATCCTGCTCTTCCTGCTGTCCCTGGGCTCCATCCCCGGCTCCCTCGTCCCGCAGACCCAGGTCGACGCGATGAAGGTGGCCCAGTGGAAGAAGGACCACTCCTTCTGGGTCCCGGCCGCCGCGAAGCTCCAGCTGTTCGACGTCTACAGCTCGGTCTGGTTCTCCGCGATCTACCTGCTGCTGTTCGTCTCGCTGATCGGCTGCATCGTCCCGCGCAGCTGGCAGTTCGTCGGCCAGCTCACCGGCCGCCCGCCCGGCGCGCCGCGGCGCCTGGACCGGCTGCCCGCGTATGCGACGTGGCGGACGCAGACGTCCCCCGACGAGGTGCTCGCCCACGCGAAGACGGTCCTCGGCGGGCGCCGCTTCCGCACCGAGGCCGGGCAGGGCTCGGTCGCCGCCGAGAAGGGCTACCTGCGCGAGGCCGGGAACCTCGTCTTCCACCTCGCCCTGATCGTGCTGCTGGTCGCCTTCGCCTGGGGCCAGCTGTTCAAGTCCGAGGGCGGCAAGCTCGTCCTGCGCGGCAAGGGCTTCGCCAACACGCTGACCCAGTACGACGACTTCAAGTACGGCAGCTTCTTCAGCCCCGACGACCTGCCGCCGTTCTCCTTCACCCTCGACCGGTTCGACGCCACCTACGAGCGGACCGGCCCGCAGAAGGGCACCCCGCGCGACTTCAAGGCGTACGTCACCTTCCGCGACGGCGCCGACGGCGCGCCGCAGAAGCGCGAGATCCAGGTGAACAAGCCCCTGGAGGTCGACGGGGCCAAGGTCTACCTGCTCGGCCACGGCTACGCGCCCGTCGTCTCGGTCACCGACCCCGCCGGCAAGGTGGTCTACAAGGACGCCGTGCCGATGCTGCCCTTCGACTCCAACCTGAGCTCCTCGGGCGCCGTCAAGGTCCCGGACGGCTACACGAACAAGGACGGGCACAAGGAGCAGCTCGGCTTCAACGCCATGTTCGTCCCGACCTTCGCCGGTGAGGGCAAGGGCACGATGCTCTCCCAGTTCCCCGCGGCGGACTTCCCCGTCCTCGCCCTGAGCGCCTACCACGGCAGCCTGGGCATGGACTCGGGCCTGCCGCAGAACGTGTACCAGCTGAACACCTCGAAGATGCAGGAGTTCAAAGGCGAGGACGGGCAGCTGTTCAAGAAGCGGCTGCTGCCCGGCGAGGCCATGGAGCTCCCGAACGGCGCGGGCACCGTGCGGTTCGAGGGCATCGAGCGGTGGGCGACCTTCTCCATCACCCGCCAGCCCGGCAGCGGCCTCGCCCTCGCCGGCGCCGTCGCCGCCATCGGCGGCCTGGCCGCGTCCCTGTTCATCCAGCGCCGCCGCGTCTGGGTGCGCGCGGTCCGCGGCGAGGACGGCACCACCGTCGTCGAGATGGCCGGCCTGGGCCGCAGCGAGTCGGCCAAGCTCCCCGAGGAGCTGGGGCAGCTGGCCGCCGCCCTGCACGAGCAGGCGCCCACGGCGCCCGAACGACCTGTCAAGGACACTGTTGAAGGGGAGCGCGGATGACGCCGCTCGCAGCCGAAGTCAACGAGAATCTGGCCCAGATCAGCAACTACCTGGTCTATTCGTCGATGGCGGTCTACACGCTCGCCTTCCTCGCCCACATCGCCGAGTGGATCTTCGGTAGCCGCAGCAAGGTGGGCCGCACCGCCGCGGCGCTGACCAGCGCCAAGGACACGGCGGGCGCCGCCGGCGCCCCGGCCGTCCAGGTGCGCGGCAAGGGCGGCACGGCCGTCCTCGACAAGCCGAAGGTGGTCACCCGATCCACCGCCGGCGCCCGCGACGTCCCGGACGGCCCCGGCGCGGCCGGCGGCACCGAGGACGGCGACCTGTACGGCCGGATCGCGGTCTCGCTGACGACCCTGGCCTTCGTCATCGAGGCGGCCGGTGTCGTGGCCCGCGCGATGTCCGTGCAGCGGGCCCCCTGGGGCAACATGTACGAGTTCTCGCTCACCTTCTCCACGGTGGCCGTCGGCGCGTACCTGATCCTGCTGGCGCTGAAGAAGAACGTCCGCTGGATGGGCCTGATCCTGGTCACCACCGTCCTGCTGGACCTGGGCATCGCCACCACCTGGCTCTACACCGCGAGCGACCAGCTGGTCCCGGCCCTCCACTCGTACTGGCTGTGGATCCACGTCTCCACCGCGATCATCTGCGGTGCGGTCTTCTACATCGGCGCGACCGGCACGGTGCTGTACCTCTTCCGCGACTCCTACGAGGCCAAGCTGGCCGGCGGCGGCACGCCGGGCCGGTTCGCGAGCTCGGTGATGGAGCGGCTGCCGTCGGCGGCCACGCTGGACAAGTTCTCGTACCGGATCAACGCGGCCTTCTTCCCGCTGTGGACCTTCACGATCATCGCGGGCGCGATCTGGGCGGGCGACGCCTGGGGCCGCTACTGGGGCTGGGACCCCAAGGAGGTCTGGTCCTTCGTGACCTGGGTGGCCTACGCCTGCTACCTGCACGCCCGCGCCACGGCCGGCTGGAAGGGCCGCAAGGCCGCGTACCTCGCGCTCTTCGCCTTCGCCTGCTGGATCTGGAACTACTACGGCGTGAACATCCTGCTCAACGGCAAGCACTCCTACGCGGGCGTCTGACCGGGCGGAGTGGGACGCTGGTGGTATGCCTCCTGTGAGTCATGCCACCAGCGAGGGCCGCGGCGAAGACCGCTGGCTGCTCCGTTTCGAGGTGCACCTGCCCTGTGCGTACGAGGCCCTGTGGCCCGCGCTGACCACGGCGGAGGGACTGCGCGGCTGGCTGGCCGCGGCGGACGTCCTGGAACGGCGGCTCGACGGGGCCGTCACCCTGTGCTGGCTGAACAGCGGCGCGAGCGATTCCGGCCACATCACGGCCTGGGACGTGGAGCGGGTCGTGGAGTACACCCTCGCCGAGCACGGGCGGATCCGCTTCCACCTGGAGCCCGTGGGCACGGACTCGACGGTGATCCGCTTCCTGAACGAGCGCGAGGGTTCGCACGACGACCGCCTGGACAGCCTGGCCGGCTGGCACCACCACTTCGAGCTGCTGGAGACCGCGATGGGCGGCCATCCGGCGGAGTGGTCCCGGTGGACGGACGCCCGCTGGGCGCAGCTGCGGTCCTCCTACGCGTCCTTCGCCCGGACGTAGGCGCCGCGGACGCAGGCGCCGCAGGCGCTCACCAGACGGGCCGCAGGGCGGGCAGGGGCCCGTCCCCGTTCAGCGCGCGCACCAGCCGGCCCAGTTCGGTGCGCAGCGCGCCCAGGTCGGCCTCCGCTCCGAGCTCCGCCTCCAAGGCGTGCAGGACGCGCCCTGCGACGGCGAGGTGCCCGTACGCGGCGGGGGTCAGCACCACCAGTTTGCGGCGGCCGCCCCCGGGGTGCGGCTGGCGCCGGACGTAGCCCCGCTTCTCCAGGTCGTCCACGATCTGCCCGGCGGCCTGCTTGGTCACCCCGAGCCGTTCGGCGAGCTCGGTGGCGGTGGCCCCGGGGCCTTTGAGCGCCTGGAAGGCCATGCCGTGCACGGGGCGCAGGTCTCCGTACCCGGCTTCCCCGAGGCGCCGGGTGAACTCGCCGAGCAGGAGCTGGAAGCCGAGACCGAGCAGGAAGGCCAGCTCGATGGCGGGGGTGTCGTCGTCTCTGGTCACGCAAACCATGGTGACACGGGTGAGTCAACCTGCTTTACTCGACATGTGAGTAAAGCAGGTTGACTCAGTCTTTCCGAAGGAGTTCCCCGTGCACGTCGTCACCACCTCGCCCGACCACGTCACCGTCACGCCCAACGCGACCATGACCGGCCTCGCCGCGCCCAGCCGCGGCAGCTCCGAGCTCAGCACCTGGCACCATGACCGCCGGCTCCACCGGCCCCGAGCACTCCGCCGACCGCGAGCAGGTCTGGACGGTGGTCGCGGGCGCGCTGGAGGCCACCGCGGCCGACCGCACCGAGCGCGTCACCGCGGGCCAGACCCTGGTCCTGCCGCCGGACTGCCTGCGGCAGATCCACGCCCCGCAGGACTTCGAGGCGTACGTCGCCATGCGGGCGGACGGGGTGGTGTCGGTCCCGGGGACCGAGGGCACCCGCGCCCTGCCCTGGGCGCAGTGAGCCGTCAGCCGCTACGGCATGCTTGGGCTTCGTGAACACCGAAGAGAACCCCAAGAGACCCGCGGACCGGGCGAGTTGGAGATCGGCCGGACTCGCGATCGGCCTCGGCGCCGTGATGATGCTGATCGGCGCCTGCCTGCTGCTGGTGCCGGTGCGGACCGCCACCGCGGCCGCCCGCGACTTCGCCGCCGCGGACACCTGCGCCCCCGGCCTGCGGCCGCGGCAGGAGGCGCAGTGCCTGAGCTCGGTGCCGGCGACGGTGGAGCGGTCCTGGAAGCCCGGGGTCAGGTACACGGTCGAGGACATCGAGGTCGTGCGCGGGGACGGGACGAAGCAGCGGCTCCGGATGCAGTGGCACAGCGCCGAGCGGATCGTCGCGAACGGCGCCGAGGTCCGGCTGGTCCGCTGGCGCGGCCAGGTCCGCAGCATCGCCTACGGCCCCGGCTTCGCCCGCACCGCCTACACCGTGGAGAACCCGTACACCGCCTACGCGGTGCCGTTCGGCTGGGGGCTGGGCCTGCTGATCATCGGGCCGGCCCTGGTGTGGATCGGCTGCCGGCAGCGGTGGCTGTCCGGCCGCTCGCGGCGGGCCGCTCCCTGGCAGCTCGTCGTGCCCTCCGTCGCGCTCACCGTCCTGGGCGTCGGCGTTGCGGTCATCGCCATGACCCTGGACCTGCGGATCGAGGAGACCCTGCGCTGGAGCGTGGCCGCCGCCGCTCTCACTGTCCTCTGCGCCGGAGCCGTCTGCCTGTACAAGGGCCTGCGCGGCGAACGGGACACGATCGAGGTGGCGCCGCGCCGCGACGACCGCGAGCACGTCTTCGGGGCCGTCCTGCTCGGTGACCGCAGCGGCCCCGCCGGCACCCGGCGCAACGCCTACCTCGTGGTGGCACCGGGGGTGGTCGCCTTCACCAACGACCCGACCGGCGCCTTCCGCCGCGAGCCGCTCCCGGCGGGGCTGGTGCTGGAGCGGGTCCGCCCGCTTTTGGCTTCGGACCCCGACGCCATGGACGTGGCCGCGGACCAGACCTCGTACGTGGTCGCCCAGTGCCGGGACGGGGAGCACGAGGTGCTCATCGCGGTCCGCCGGAACGACATGCCGTGGCTGGTGGGCGCCCTCCCGCAGGCGGAGCCGGGCGGCGTGCCCGCCGACGCGCCCGGCCGGTAGGGCCCGCCCCTCGTCCTAGTCCTTGTCGGAGTCCTTGTCCGTGTCCTTCTTGCGCTCCTCGCCCAGGGACCGCAGGAACTCCGGGTTGTCGTCGGGCGCCACCCACTGCGCCCGGCGGCCCGCGCCCCGGCTCCCGCCGCCGATCGCCGCCCGCTGCCTGCCCGCGAACAGCCACACCACCGGCCCGACGATCGAGAAGAGCAGGATGATGAGCACCCACACCACCTTGGGAAGGTGCTTGACCTCTTCCTCGGGCGTGTTCAGGCAGTCGATGAAGGCGTAGATGGTCAGCGCGATGATCAGCAGGAACGGCAGATAGCGCAGCACGGTGTGGGACCGACTCCCCGGCAGTGGCGGGGGGCCCGCAGCGGGCCCCGGTGACGCTCCCAGGGTAGTAGGTGACGGATACTGAACCCCATGGCTTACGACGATCTCCGCTCGCTGCTCCGGGCTCTGGAGCGGGAGGGCGACCTCAAGCGCATCAAGGCCGAAGTCGACCCGTACCTGGAGGTCGGGGAGATCGTCGACAGAGTGAACAAGGCCGGCGGCCCGGCCCTCCTCTTCGAGAACGTCAAGGGCTCCTCGATGCCCCTGGCGATGAACGTCTTCGGCACCGACCGCCGCCTGCTCAAGGCCCTCGGCCTGAAGTCCTACGGCGAGATCAGCGACAAGATCGGCGGCCTGCTCAAGCCCGAGCTCCCGCAGGGCTTCATCGGGGTCCGCGAGGCCTTCGGCAAGCTCGGTTCGATGGTCCACGTCCCGCCGAAGAAGGTGAAGGGCGACGCCGCCCCCGTCCAGGAGGTCGTCCTCACCGGCGACGACGTGGACCTCGACGCCCTGCCGGCCCTCTTCACCTGGCCCAAGGACGGCGGTTCCTTCTTCAACCTCGGACTCACGCACACCAAGCACCCCGAGACGGGCGTGCGCAACCTCGGGCTGTACCGCCTCCAGCGCCACGACAAGCGCACCATCGGCATGCACTGGCAGATCCACAAGGACAGCCGCAACCACTACGCGGTCGCCGCCAAGCGCGGCGAGCGGCTGCCGGTGGCCATCGCCTTCGGCTGCCCGCCGGCGGTGACGTACGCGTCGACCGCGCCGCTGCCGGGCGACATCGACGAGTACCTCTTCGCCGGGTTCGTCGCGGGCAAGCGGATCGAGATGGTCGACTGCAAGACCGTCCCGCTCCAGGTCCCGGCGAACGCCGAGGTCGTCATCGAGGGCTGGCTGGAACCCGGCGAGATGCTGCCGGAAGGTCCCTTCGGCGACCACACCGGCTTCTACACGCCGCAGGAGCCGTTCCCCGCGCTGAAGATCGACTGCGTGACGATGCGCAAGCGGCCGCTGCTCCAGTCGATCGTCGTCGGCCGCCCGCCGACCGAGGACGGCCCGCTGGGCCGGGCGACGGAGCGTTTCTTCCTGCCGCTGCTGAAGATCATCGTCCCGGACATCGTGGACTACCACCTGCCCGAGTCGGGCGGCTTCCACAACTGCGCGATCGTCTCGATCGACAAGAAGTACCCGAAGCACGCCCAGAAGGTCATGCACGCCATCTGGGGCGCGCACATGATGTCGCTGACCAAGCTGATCATCGTGGTGGACGCGGACTGCGACGTCCACGACCTGCACGAGGTGTCCTGGCGGGCGCTCGGCAACACGGACTACTCCCGCGACCTGACCGTCGTGGAGGGCCCCGTCGACCACCTCGACCACGCCTCGTACCAGCAGTTCTGGGGCGGCAAGGCGGGCATCGACGCGACGAAGAAGCTGCCCGAGGAGGGCTACACCCGCGACGGGGGCTGGCCCGACATGGTCGAGTCGGACCCCGCGACGGCGGCCCTCGTGGACCGCCGCTGGAAGGAGTACGGCCTGTGAGCCCCGCAGCGATGGGCGGACCCGCCCTCTTCATCGGCACCGACACGGACTACGTCGCCCTGCTGCGCCCCCGCCTGGACCCGGCCGACCCCGAGGTCCGGGAGGCCGCCGACCAGGCGGGGGTGAGCCCCGAGGAGTTCGCCGGGCCCGGCAACGTCTGGGCGCTGATGTGGGAACAGGGCAGCGGCGAGGGCGGCGGCTTCGAGCTGCCGGGCCTCAGGGACGCGGAGGCCGAGGACTTCACGGACCGGCTGCTGGCCGAGCTGTCCTTCGAGACCGGTCCGTTCGTCGTCGGCGCGGGCGAGGTGCTCCACCTCCAGGCCTACCCGGCCGGTGACGGCTGCCGCTTCTCCGCCGTCGTCACCCCGCCGGAGGGCGAGGAACTGCCCCCCGTCACCCTCGACATCCCCGCGGTCGACGCCGCCGCACTCCGCGCCGACCTCGAAGACTTCCGCAGGAGCCTTGCATGATGACCACCGCCGAAGGCGTGCTCGGCCCCGGACAGGCGCCGCAGCCCACCGGCAAGGTCAAGGCGTTCCTGCGGCTCGTGATGATCGAGCACTCGGTCTTCGCGCTGCCCTTCGCCTACATCGCCGCGCTCACCGCGATGTTCCGGCTCGACGGGACCGTGCACTGGGGCGAGCTGCTGCTCGTGACGGTGTGCATGGTGGGCTTGCGGACCTTCGCGATGGCGGCCAACCGGATCATCGACAGGGAGATCGACGCCCGCAACCCCCGCACCGCGGGCCGCGAGCTGGTGACCGGCGCGGTCTCCGTGCGGACCGCGTGGACCGGCGCCGGGGTCGCGGTGGCGGTGTTCCTCGGCTCCGCGGCCCTGCTGAACCCGCTCTGCCTGGCGCTGGCCCCGGTCGCCGTCGTCCCGATGGTGGTCTACCCGTACGGGAAGCGGTTCACGAACTTCCCGCACGCCATCCTGGGCCTCGCCCAGGCCATGGGCCCCGTCGGGGCCTGGCTGGCCGTCACCGGGACCTGGTCCTGGGACGCGGTGATCCTCGGGCTGGCGGTGGGCGTGTGGATCGGCGGCTTCGACCTGATCTTCGCCTGCCAGGACGTGGCCGCGGACCGCGCGGACGGGGTCAAGTCGGTCCCGGCCCGCTTCGGCGTCCCGGCGGCCCTGTGGGGCGCCCGCGGCGCGCACGTGGTCACCACGGCCCTCCTGACCTGGTACGCCGTGGCGACGGACGCGGGCGCGCCGTTCTGGACCGGCCTGGTGGTCGTGGCGGCCGCGTTCCTGTACGAGCACACCATCGTCACCCCGCACGACCTGTCCCGCCTGAACCGCGCCTTCTTCACGGTGAACGGTTTCATCGGAATCGCGCTCTTCGTCTGCGCTCTCCTGGACCTGGTGGTGCGGGGCCTGACCCCCTAGCTCGATCGTGTGAGCCCCTGCGGATCCGCAGTTCGGGCCCTGACCCTGCGGCTACCGTGCGGCCTACCATCGAGTGCATGGACAGGGAGGCCGACGTGACCGTCTCGGAGAGCGACCGCCTGCACTCACAGCTCAGCCGGTTCGAGGACATGTTCCCGGGCTACCGGATGGAGATCGTCGAGGGCGCCATGGTGATGAGTCCGCTCAAGCCGCACCACAACGCCACCATCTGGCGGTTGTGGAGCACGCTGAAGCCCCAGATGTCCGACGAATGGAACTTCCTCAGCGACGTTGCCGTCCCGTTTGACGCCGACAACGAGTTCTGCCCCGACCTCGCCGTGATCCCGGCCGCCGAAGTGGCCAAGAACCTCAGCGCCTACTCGCCCGACCTGATCGAGCTGGCGATCGAGGTGGTCTCGCCGAGCAGCGTCCGCAACGACTACGAGGTCAAGGACGCGGCGTACGCGCGGCGCGGCATCCCGCACTACCTGATCTTCGACCCGTACAAGGCGCACTGCGTGACCCTGTGGAACCCGGGCCCGGACGGGTACCGGGGGCGGGACACCATCCCGTACGGCGGGACCGTCACGGTCGAGACCGGCATCGGCAAGCTGCGCATCGACACCTCGGGTCTGCCGGTGGACCCCTCGGCCGCCGGCTGATCCTCCCGGTCCGTCAGGCCTACGGAGGCCTGGGCGGGTGCCCGTGCGGCGTGGCCGGATAGTCTCGTAGCCATGACTGAGCGCAAGCGCACCCCCTGGGTGGTGGGGGTTTCCGGGGCGTCCGGGACGCCGTACGCGGCTTCGGTGATCCGAGGGCTGCTGGCGGCGGGCGAGAGTGTGGACCTGGTGGTCAGCCGGGCCTCGCGGCTGACCCTGATGGACGAGACCGGGATCGCCTACCGGGACGCGCACTGGCGGGACGACCTCGCCGAGTGGCTGCAGCGCGGGGCGGACGGCAAGCCCGCCACCTTCGCGCGGCCGGAACTGGACGGCGTACGGCACTGGGCGGCGGGGGACCTCGCCGCCGGGCCGAGCTCGGGCTCGTACCCCGTCAAGGGGATGCTGATCGTGCCGGCGTCCACGGCCTGTGTGGCGGGGGTGGCGCTCGGCCTGTCGAAGGACCTGCTGCAGCGGGCCGCGAGCGTCACGCTGAAGGAGCGGCGCCCTCTGGTGGTCGCGGTGCGGGAGACCCCGCTGGGCGGGCAGACGCTGCGCCACCTGGTGGCGCTGGACGAGGCGGGCGCGGTCGTGCTGCCCGCCTCTCCGGCGTTCTACGCGGGTGCGACGCACATCCAGGATCTGGTGGATTTCGTCGCGGGGCGGGTGCTGGATGCGGCTGGGGTGCCGCACACGCTGTACCGCCGGTGGGAGGGGCAGCTGGGAACCGGCCGCCCCCGGGAGGGAAGCGGTGACTAGCGCTTCCTGGCGCCCGGCTTGCGGGTCTTGTCGTTGCGGTGGGCGGCGGCGGGCTGGTCGGTGCGGGATCGGTTGGCCAGCTCCTGGAGCTGTCGCATGTGCGCGTAGGCCATCTCGATCGTGTACACGGTGAACCACTCCTGAAGCTCGTCAGATCGTCGTTGATCTGTTGACAGATTCACAGGGTGTCGCCCCTGTGTGCCTTAGATTCTATACGTAAACTTGCGGGATCGCCGAATAATGGAAGGCTCCAGGTATATGGACGCGGTGGATAGGCAGCTCATCCAGGCTCTCCGGGAAAACGGACGTGCCTCCTACGCGGAGCTGGGCCGGCTCGTCGGCCTCTCCGGCCCCAGCGTCACCGACCGGATCAACCGGCTGGAGACGGCCGGCGTCATCACGGGCTACCGCGCGACCGTGGACGCGGCCTCGCTCGGCCTCGGCGTCACGGCGCTCATCGGCATCTCCCTCTCCGACGCCGCCGACCACGAGGACGTGGCCCGGCGGCTGCGCGACCTCGCGGAGATCGAGGACTGCTGGTTCATCGCCGGCGACGACTCGTACATGCTGAAGGTGCGGGCCGGGGACGTGGACGGGCTGGAGAAGATCATCCGGAAGCTCTCCAGCACCAAGGGCGTCTCCCGCACCCGCACCACCATCGTGCTCTCCACGAAGTGGGAGAACCGGGTCGGGGACCTGCCCGAGGAGCGCTGAGAGTACGGTTGCGGGGACACAGGGCGTCAGGACACAGAGGAGGCGACCAGCCGATGGACGCTGGGCTCAAGCGTGAGCTGGAGGAGAAGGTCCGCTCCGGCGAGCGGCTGACCCGTGAGGACGGTATCGCCCTCTACGAGTCGGACGACCTGGCCTGGCTCGGCGGCCTCGCCCACGAGGTGCGGACCCGCAAGAACGGTGACGTCGTCCACTTCAACGTCAACCGCCACCTCAACATGACGAACGTGTGCACCGCGTCGTGCGCGTACTGCTCGTTCCAGCGCAAGCCGGGCGAGAAGGACGCGTACACCATGCGCATCGAGGAGGCCGTGCGCCTGGCCAAGGCCATGGAGAACGAGAACCTCACCGAGCTGCACATCGTCAACGGCCTGCACCCGAGCCTGCCGTGGCGCTACTACCCGCGCTCGCTCTCCGCACTGAAGGAGGCGCTGCCGAACGTCTCGCTCAAGGCGTTCACGGCGACCGAGATCCACCACTTCGAGACGATCTCCGGGATGTCGGCCTCCGACATCCTGGACGAGCTGATCGAGGCCGGCCTGGAGTCGCTGACCGGCGGCGGGGCGGAGATCTTCGACTGGGAGGTCCGCCGGCACATCGTCGACCACCGCACCCACTGGGAGGACTGGTCGCGCATCCACCGGCTCGCGCACGAGAAGGGTCTGAAGACCCCGTCGACCATGCTCTACGGGCACATCGAGGAGCCGCGCCACCGCGTGGACCACGTGCTGCGTCTGCGCGAGCTCCAGGACGAGACCGGCGGTTTCCAGGTCTTCATCCCGCTGCGGTACCAGCACGACTTCGTGGACATGCAGGACGGGAAGGTCCGCAACAGGCTCCAGGCGCGGACGACGATGGCCACCGGCGCCGAGGCGCTGAAGACCTTCGCGGTCTCGCGGCTGCTGTTCGACAACGTCCCGCACGTGAAGGTCTTCTGGGTGATGCACGGTGTGCAGACCGCCCAGCTCGCGCTCCAGCACGGCGCGGACGACATGGACGGCTCGGTCGTCGAGTACAAGATCACGCACGACGCGGACAACTACGGCACCCCGAACAAGCTGGGCCGCGAGGACCTGCTGGAGCTGATCCGCGAGGCCGGCTTCCGGCCGGTCGAGCGCAACACGCGCTACGAGGTCATCCGCGAGTACCCCGGCCCCGACGCGGCGCTGCGCGAAACCCCGCAGGCGATGCGCGTCTGAGCCGGCCCCGCCCGGTCGTACACGCGGCAGGCCCCGGTCCCGAGGGACCGGGGCCTGCCGCGCATGGTCCGTTGCCGACACCGGTCTGTAATGGCTAGTCTGCGGGAATGACCATTACCTTCACCTTCGACCCGGTCGTGGACCCCGCCCTGCGCGACGGCATCGCGCAGCTGTGGACCGACGTCTCCAACGCCGGCGGCGCGGTCGGGTTCGTGCCGCCCGTCACCGTGGACGACATCCGCCCCGAGCTGGTCAGGCACCTCGTCGCGATGGCCGAGGGACGCCACCGCCTCCTCGCCGGCCGCGACGGCGACGGCCGGGTCGTCGCCTGCGCCGTCCTCGCCTTCAACACGCACCGGCTCCAGAAGCACTGGGTCTGGGCGTACACGGTGATGGTCAGCCCCGAGCTCCAGGGCCGGGGCGTCGGGCGGGCGCTGATGGACGCCCTCGCCGAGGCCGCGCGTTCGCTCGACGGCATCGACGCGATCCGGCTCGGCTGCCGCGGCGGGCACGGGCTGGAGCACTTCTACGCCTCCTGCGGCTACAAGGAGGTCGGCCGGGTCCCGGACGCCATCCGGGTGGCCCCGGGCGACGACCGTGACGACATCACGATGCTGCTGCCCCTGCACTGAGCTGCACACCAGCCCCCGCCCGGCCCCCCGCCCACCCCCGCCGGGCCGCGGAGGCCGGCCGGCGTGCTTCACTGGACGGGCACGTGACGACGCAGGACGACGAGAAAGAAGGGGTCACCGTGTCCCTCAAGCCGAGCGCGACGATCCGCTACACCGCGATGCGCCTGGGCATCTTCGTCGGATGCCTCGTCCTGGTCGCCCTGCTGGTCCGCCTGGGCTGGGTGCCCGCCGGTCTGGGCGACGCCAACTTCGCGTGGGTCGTGCTGCTCGCCCTGGTGATCTCCGCGCCGCTGTCCTTCGTCCTGTTGCGCAAGCAGCGCGACGAGATGTCCGAGCAGATCGCCGGACGGGTCGAGGGCGCGAAGAACAAGCTCGCCGCGAACCGATCCCAGGAGGACGCGGCCGACGACGCCGCCCGCGCCTGACCGCCCGGAGCCCGTTAGCTTCATCACACACCGAACTGCCCCGGCGCCGGGTCCACCGCCCGTAACGCCGGGGCTTTCGCGTGCTCGGAGGGTGCCGGGGCAGCCCGGGGAGGCCCCGGCCTGCGGCTGGCTCAAAGTACGCCTTTGAGGTTCTCAAAGCGAAAGTGTTAGCGTGTTCAACATGTTGACCACAGTTGCGCACCCCACGGCCACGGGCGTCCCGCTCGTGGAGCGCCTGCACGTCGACCTCTGCCGCCGCGTGTCCGCGGCCTGTTGTGGCTGTCGCTGAACCCCACGCCCACACCCTTTTCTCTTTTCCTCTGTTCCTCCCGGAGAGTGTCCGTGTCCGCGACCCCTCAGGCCCCGGCCCCCACGCCGGCCTCCGCCCCCGAGCCCGCCAAGACCTCGTTCAAGTTCCCCTTCTGGGCCCAGATCGTCACCGGTCTCGCGCTCGGCGTCCTGTTCGGCTGGATCGCGCGCAGCCAGGACGTCAGCTGGCTCGCCACCACCCTTGAGCAGATCGGCGACATCTTCGTCCAGCTGCTGAAGCTGGCCGTCGCCCCGCTCGTCTTCTTCGCGATCCTGGTGTCCATCACCAACCTGCGGAAGGTCAACAACGCCGCCCGGCTCGCCTCCCGCACCCTCCTCTGGTTCATGATCACCTCGCTGATCGCCGTCGGCATCGGCCTCGCGATCGGCCTGCTGACCGACCCGGGCGCCGGCACCGGCCTCACCCCGCAGGACGGCAAGCTGCCCAAGCGCACCGGCTCCTGGCTCGACTTCCTGACCGGCATCGTGCCGAAGGACATCGTCACGCCGTTCACCGAGCTGAACGTGCTCCAGATCGTCTTCCTCGCCGCCGTCGCCGGTATCGCCGCCCTCCAGCTCGGCAGCAAGGCACAGCCCGTGCTGAACGTCGCCGAGTCGGTCCTGGAGCTGCTGCAGAAGGCCCTGTGGTGGGTCATCCGCCTCGCCCCGATCGGCACCGTCGGCCTGATCGGCACCGCCATCGCCTCGTACGGCTGGGAACTCATCGGCAAGTACGCCACCTTCACCGCGGACGTCTACGTCGGCTCGGCGCTCGTGATGTTCGGCGTCTACCCGCTGCTGCTCGCGACGGTCGCCAAGGTCAACCCGATCCAGTTCTTCAAGGGCGCCTGGCCGGCGATCCAGCTGGCCTTCGTCTCCCGCTCCTCGGTCGGCACCATGCCGGTCACCCAGAAGGTCACCGAACGCCTCGGCGTCCCGAAGGAGTACGCCTCCTTCGCCGTCCCGTTCGGCGCGACGACCAAGATGGACGGCTGCGCCGCGATCTACCCGGCGCTCGCCGCGATCTTCATCGCCCAGATCTTCGACGTGCAGCTGACGATCACCGACTACCTGCTGATCGCCTTCGTCTCGGTGGTCGGCTCGGCCGCCACGGCCGGCCTGACGGGCGCCACCGTCATGCTGACGCTGACCCTGTCCACCCTGGGCCTGCCCCTGGAGGGCGTCGGCCTGCTGATGGCGATCGACCCGATCCTGGACATGATGCGCACCGCCACCAACGTCGCCGGCCAGGCCCTGGTCCCGGTCGTGGTCGCGGCCCGCGAGGGAATCCTGGACAAGAAGGCCTACGAGGCCGCCTCGTCCTCCCCCCTGGAGGACCGCACCCCGGTACCCGTGGCCGCCTGACGCCCTGACCGCCCGACGGCCCGAACCCGCCGCAGCCCCCGCCCCCGTCCGGGCGGGGGCTGCGGTGTGTGTCAGTCCACGCCGCTCAGATAGATGCGGCTGTTCTGCCCGTCGACGCTCGCCACCGAGATCTTGAGCCAGTTCAGATCGCCCTTGCAGGGGGCGCAGATCTGGCCCTCGCGGACCTGGCCCAACAGATCCGGCGCGGGCAGCCCCAGGTGCGTGAAGGGGGCCGTCGCGTCCGAGTCGAAGGTCAAGGGCTGCTCCCGCAGGCGCAGAGGCGCCTCGGGCTTCAGCCCCGCGACGAAGCCGTCCACCTCGGCGGTGGGCAGCACGAACGCCAGGATCAGGTTGTCGTCCTGGAGCCCGTTCAGATGGGCGGCCTTGGCCTCGGTGGCCGTCGCCGGCACCTGCACCTGCAGGGTCTTCGCGACGGATTCAACGGTGGCCCCGTCCACCCAGTAGGACACGCCACGGGTCTCGCGGGTTCCGCCGCCGGCGGACGACCCCGAGCATCCGGCCGTCATGACGAGGAGCGCAGCCGCGCCCGCGACGACCGCCGCACACCGCTTCCGTCGTTGCAGACCCCTCATCGCGCATCCCCATTCCGGCCGATGTCCGTCCGCGTTCCGTCCCGGCCCGGATCCTTCGGTTCGGGCCAGGAGCCCCCGGAGCTGAGGTCGTGGTGCTGCACGGAGCTGCTGCCTCTCATGTCGAACTCCTGGGCCAGCCCCGTCCGGTGCAGACGGGCCATGTCGGCGTCGGTCACCGTGGTCGGGCCGATGGGCGTGGCCTTGCCGGGATCCCAGTTGTAGCGGTCCCACACGTTGACCTGGTAATCGATACTGACCTGCGGCTTGCCGTCCGGGCCCGGAACCGCCGTCACCACACCGGTCTGGTTGGTCATGGCGCTGCCCACGGCCAGGTACCAGTTGTTCGTCCCGTCCGGCCCCTTGTCGTGGGTGTAGCCCATCCCGGCTGTCTCCACCGGGATGGCGACGGGCTTTCCACCCGACTTCTCGAAGGCCTCCAGCGCTTGGCGGCGCCATTCCTCCTGCTGTTCGGTGCGGACTTTCGACGTCCGCTGATTGAGGACCTGGTCGTCCTCGTCGTTCAGCATCCGGTCGACATCCAGGTCGAGGGGAAGGCCCGAGCCGTTCAGGTAGTGGTCCATGTGCCGGGCGGCGTCCGTCTTGCCCATGAAGTCACCCGTGTTGGAGATGCCGTTCGCCTGGAGCTCCTTCCAGTAGTCCTTGGCGCCGGCCGACTCGGAGTCGTACGGCCCCGCGCCCTTGTCCGCGGACACCTGCTTGACCGTCGGCGCCAGCAGGCCCGCGGCCAGCAGGTCGTCCTTGTGCTGCGTCCACAGCTGCGCCCGCGACTCGGGGCTGAGCGACTGCCACAGCCGACGCAGCTCCTTGCGCTGCTTGTCGTTGGCGTCCTCGCCGAGACCGGCCAGTTTCACGGCCCGGGGCAGCATCTCCCGGTCGAGCGAGGTGTACGTCGCGTGGCCCGGGTTGGTGGGGTCGCCGCCGTGGCTCGCGCGCAGCGCCCGTACGGCGGCGGCGTCGACCTCGGAGGCGTGGGCCACCACGTCGGCGAGCGTGTCCGCGTACCAGCGCATCAGGTCCTTGGCCCTCTGGTCGGGCCCCTCCACCGTGCACATCAGGGGCTCGACGATCACCGATCCCCCGTCCTTGCCCGCCCGCACGAAGAACCCGTTCTCCCTGGCGTCGTCCGCCAGGCTCTTCGCCCGCTGCTGGAGGCTCTTCAGCTCGGAGTGCGCATCGTCGAGGACGCTGAAGATGCTCTTCGCCTCCGCGTGGAGGTCCTCGAACTCCTTCACCGTCTTTCCCGTGAACTCCCGGGTCACTCCGGCGTTGACCCCTTCCCAGCGGGCCTTCTCCGCCTTCGCCTTCAGGCCGTCGCGGGCCTCGCCGCCGAGGCGCTCCAGATCCCCGGCCGTGCGCTTCCAGTCCCCGACCGCCGTTGCCAGCTTGCCGAGATCGACTTCGATGAGCTCGGTGTAGTTCATCGCGCGCGGCCCCTACTTGAAGTACTCGGTGAGACGCGACACCGCCACGGCAGAGCCGTCACGGTTGCGGAGGGACGCCGCGATCGCGGCATCGTCCTCGGCGTGCGCCTTCTTCGAGTAGTCCAGATGGTTCGATATGTGCGCGCAGGCCTGCAACACCGTCTGGACCTGCGAGGTCCACACCGAGACCGTCGTCTCCAGCTCGCCTCCGAGGGCGAACTTGCTCGCCTTCAGCGCTGCGGCGGCCTGCATCGTGGAGCCGGCCCCCTCCTTGTTCGACCCGGCGCCGGCGATGTCGGCCTGCTTCTGCAGCTTGCCGTGCAGCAGGAAGGCCTCGTGGCCCACGTCACCGAGGTCGTCCTGGTGCGCGACGAGATCGGCCTGACCGCCGCCGCCCGGGCCGCCGGGCAGCTGGTTGAGCCGCATCGACACCTGCCGCTGGGCGGCCACCTCGGCCTTCGCGCTCTCCCACTCATTCCATACCATCAGGTCATTCCACCACGGCCCTGCGACAGTGCAACTCTGATGTGCAGCCGGGCGGTTGATGATTGCGGCACGTCAGCCCAGCGTGGCCATGCGGATGTACGCGATCACGCCCAAGGCGAGCGGCAGGGCCGTCCACCACGGCCCCAGGGTGCGGCGGACGCTCGGGACGAGGGTGATCAGGAGGCCGAGCACGCTCAGGCACAGGGAGAGGAAGCACATGGCGTCGATGCGCTCGTAGCCCCGGTGGTCCCAGTCGCCCTGGGGGCTCGCGAGGACGGCGGAGAAGACGGCGGCGGCGTTCAGCAGGTGGAGGATCCCGAGCGGAACGCCCAGGACCCACTGGAGGCAACCCCGGTCCTCGGGCAGGTCGATGCTTTCGCGCCCGTACGTCATCGCTGTGCGTCCTTCACAGTGCCGATGACGCAGCGGACGATCAAGCAGTTCCCGTGCGCGGGAGCGACCGTATAGTCGACCGCTGTTGATCAAGCGGCGTACGGGGGAGTGAAGTGGCTGTGACGGTACGGGAGATACGCGCCGCGGCGCAGATCATCGGGCGGCGCAATGCGCTGCGCTACCTGGCGATCGGCATGGGCGCCTCGCTGCTCGCGGCGTGCGGACCGGGCAAGGGCGGGGCCGCCACGCCACCGTCCGGCTCCCAGGGGACCTCCGGCCCCTCCGGATCCCCCACCACCGGCGGAGCCTCCGGCGCCACCGCGGCCCCGACCGGTTCGACCGGGTCGACGTCCCCCGCCGGATCGGGGCCCGCCACCTCCGGCGTGGCCGCCCGGGCCTTCGACGCCTTCGTCAAAGGCGACTGGAACCTGGAGTCCACCACCCCGAACGGCAAGACCGTGAAGGGGAAGGCCACCGTCATGGCCGACGGCGGCGGGAACGGCGGCTTCACCCTCACCTGGAGCGCCGACGGGTCCCCGGTCACCTGGAACGGCGGCTGGCTGCTGCGCGGCGGCCACCTCAGGATCGACGTGTACGACGCCCCCGGGGGCGTGCAGCGGCTGACCGGCGGCGAGGCCCTCACCGTCCCGAAGGAGGCCGGGGAAGGGCTGTCGCTGACCTTCCCCTGGAAGGCGCCGGGCCACAGGGACGCGAACGACGGCCAGGTGCTGAAGGTGACCTACCGGAACAACGTCCTGCGCATCGTGCACAGCGAGAACGGCCACAGCGAATCGGTCCACGTCTGCACCCGCGCCTGACGGGCGATCGGGCCGCCTGCGCGCTGACGTGGGCGAGCCCGTTCAGCTACCGGACGCGTGCGCCAAGAACCCGGCCAAGGCCTGCGGCGCGAAGGCCGCCTGCGGGCCCTCGATGTCGTCGGCCGCTTCGGGCTCTCAGGCGGCCACGCAGGATCACTGCGCCACGAGTGCCGGTAATGCGTCGAATGGTGTCCGTGTCGGATACGACTTCAACCGCGACATTTCATTCCTGCCTGACGCCTGGGTGGCCAACCTGAACTGGTCGTGCGACAACTCCATCTTCTGGAAGTCGTTCAGCAGCTCCAATTCTGGAAGCTTCTACATGGCCATCGCGTCCACGCCCGGCTGGGTGTGGTCCGACGGACGCGTTAACTACAACAAGTAAGCGCATACAATGACTGTCCTTTCCTGTCGCGAAGTGACCAAGAGATTCCGGCGGCACTCCGTGCTGGACGGGATCAGTCTGAGCCTGGAGGCCGGCGAGATCGTCGGCCTCCTCGGCCTCAACGGGGCCGGCAAGACCACGCTCATGCGTTTGATAACGGGGCTCGCACTGCCGAGCTCCGGTGACATACGCCTGTTCGGGGAGCCGTTGCCGATGCGCCCCGCGCAGCTCGCCCGCATCGGCGCCGCACTCGACGCGCCGTCCTTTCCGCGCTGGCTCACGGGCCGGGCGGTCCTGCGCATGCTGCTGGAGAGTGCGGGGCGCCCCGACGGCGGCCGTACGGGAGCGGTGCTCGACCGCGTGGGTCTCGCGCATGCCGCCGACAAGCGGGTCGGCACGTACTCCCAGGGCATGAGGCAGCGACTGGCGCTCGCTGCGGCCTTGTTGAAGAAGCCCGATCTGCTCATCCTCGACGAACCCACGAACGGCCTCGACCCCGAGGGTCTGCGGATGGTCCGTCGCGTCATCGCCGAGGAGTCGGCCCGTGGAGCCACCGTGCTGGTCTCCAGCCATCAACTCGACGAGATCCAGCGCATCTGCCACCGGGTGATCATGGTGGCGGACGGCAAAGTGGCGGCCGCCGGTACGTTGGAGCAACTCGGCTACGACCCCGACGGCGGACCCGACGCCTTCGAGAACTGGTTCTTCGGACTGGTCGGCCGGCGTGGCGGAGGCTCTCGATGAGGTCGCTGGTCTTTGGCGAGTACCGCCGGCTGTGCCGTCACCCCCTGGGCATGACGCTCGCCGTTCTCTTCGCGCTCCTGTCCCTCTACTGCGCGCTCGGCAGTCAGAGCTCCGCGTCGGAGAGTCTCCGGAACGTCCGAAACAACATCGCGACGGTTGATCAGGGATGCGACACGGCACTGAACACCCCTGAACAAAAGGAACTCTGCCTGAAGAGTGTCCCTTACCAGCTGAAGACCCTGCGCCAGTACGAGGTGACCTTCACCGAGTACGGCCGCCGGGCGGCCAACGGCCAGCACCCCGTCGCCTCTTTGGTCTGGACGATGAAACTCGCGACGTCCATCCCCGGACTGGTGGTGGTCGTCCTGGTGACGGCGTTCTTCGTCGCGGGTGAGTGGAGCCGGGGAAGCATCGTGCCCCGCCTGCTCTACGAGGCCCGGCTCAGCCGCCTGCTGTCCGCCAAAACGGCCGCGGTGTGGATGTGGATGCTGACCCTGGTGGTCGTTTCGGCGGCCGCTACGGCGGCCGTCGGCATGCTCTATGCCCGCTCGGCGTTCCCGCTGCCGAGTCCCGGTGCGTTCGGTGAGGTCCTGGCCGAGACGGCCGTGGTCCTTGTCGCGGGCGCCGCGGTTCTGGCGGCTGCCGTCGCCACCGCCGTGGCCCTGGCGGCACTCGTTCGGCAGCCTCTGCGCAGTTGTCTCGCAGGCTTCCTGCTCCTGGTGCTCGTGGTGCAGACCGCCGGCACGCCGGTCGTGGGTGCCTGGTTGCCCGGAAGTGCACTGCCCGAGATTGTCGGATTCAATGGACTCGACCGAGTTTGGGATCATTTCTGGGTTTCCACCGCCCCTTCGGCGGTGCCCGCCGCCCTGCGGGCCGTACCGACGCTCCTGGGCATCGCCCTGCTCTGGACCTTCCTTCAGCACCGTTCTCGTACGAGGGACCTCGTGTGAGCCGGGGCGCGGCGGGAAGGCGTGCGGCGCGGTATCGGCGCAGCGTCGCCTGGAGGGGCGAGCTACGCGCCCTCTGGGTCCCCCCGGTGTACGCGACCGGCGCCCTGCTGGTCGTGGCCACGGCGGCTGCCGGTGCCCAGAAGTGGCGGGGCGGCGCGACGTTCGGCTTGCAGAATCCGACGGTGGCAGCCCTTGTCGAACCCGCGTCAGCGCTGCGGGCCGCGGCGTGGCAGTCCTCCACCTTCGGCGGGCTCCTCCTCGCCACGGTGATCGTGACGATCGGAGTGGCCCAGTTCATCGAGAGCGGTACGTGGAGTGCGCTCCGCCTGTACGAACACCGCACGCATGTCCTGTACGGACGCAGGCTCTGCGCCGCACTCGGGTTCCTCGCCGTTGTACAGGTGGTGAACGGTCTGACCCTCTGGATCGTCATGCGGGGGATGGCCGTACTCCGGCCGACTCCGTCAGCGCCGCCGCACTCCTTCGATTCGGGGGCCACGAGCGGCGTGCTCGACGCCGGATCGGCCGACTGGGGCGAGGCGCTCACCGCCATGGGCGGTGCCCTGCTGGTGCAGGCGCTGTACCTGTCGGTCGGGTGGTGTGCCGCAGCGCTCCTCCGCAATTCCATCGGCACCTTGGCGCTGGGAGCCGGGCCATGGCTCGTGACCTCCCCCTTGCTGCTCCTCCCGATCGGCCCCTTCCTCCCCCATGCGTGGATCGCCAACATGATGACCCTCCCGGGCGAGGGCCAGTACCGCCTCTACTTCTGGGTCCAGGCCACACCGCAACCCTCGCAGGCGGTCAGCGCGGCCCTCGTCGCCGGTTGCACCGTGGCCTTCGCCCTGCTGGCGCAACTTCTGCTCCGTTCGGAGCGTGTGCTGCGTCCCATCGACTAGGCCGTTCCTTCCGATCTCGGATCGTCGGCTGATGTGTGTCGACGTCGTCGCGGTCGACTCCACCATGGTCCGCGCCCACCAGCACGCTGCCGGGGCCCGTCAAGAGGGGCCCCGGCCGGCGAGCCGCACGACCCGAGCGCCAGGTTCCGGTTCCGCCCATCCGGCCTGTACGCCGGCCGCCGCATCCCGAACAGGGCTGACGCATACGCTGCTGTCTCAACAGCCCATGGACGTCCTGGTTGTTGTAAGTGCCGATCCCGACAGCCTTCCCTTCCATCGTTGCCGGCGCGACGGGCGGGCCTCCCGCCAGGCACGCAGCCGACGGTAGTACTTTCACGTCCAGCTCTCCGCCACCCCGCGCGGTGCCCGGCTCGCCCGGCTGCTCGCGGTCGAACAACTGCGTGGCTGGGGACTCCCGCTGGAGGCGCCCGCGCACATCGTGGCCGAGCTCGCCGCCAACGCCGTGACCCACGGCCGCGTCCCCGGGCGGGACTTCCGGCTGGCGCTGACCGTGACCCCCGGCACGCTGCGTATCGAAGTGACGGACACCCGGGGAGACCGGATCCCGCGGATCCGCGATGCGGGGCGGGGGCTCGTACTGGTCGACGCGCTCGCGGACCGTTGGGGCGTCAGGGAAGGGCCCGCTCCGCGCAAGGTGGTGTGGGCGGAGGTCTTCCTCGCCGCCGGGTCGCGGGGCGCTGCGATCCGGCGCGCCTAGACGCCAAAAGAGCCAAAGAACCGGGAGAAAGAACCAACCGACCCCACCCACCGGCCCGCGTCGCTCGGTCGGGTGAACCGGGCCAACTCGGCTGGATTTCGGACCGGTTGGCGGGCATATGCTCGCCCCGACAACCGCAGACATGAGACGGCCCCCGGCGGGACTGGCATCCCGGTCGAGGGCCTGACCAAGCAGGAAGCAAGCACCTTCCCCATGGCTCCCCAGCACCCTAGCGCGCCCTCGCGCGCCTCGTCCCGCGTTCCGGCCGGGACCCCCCGATCCGGTGTCATCCACGTCAACACGCGGCATGTCCGTCACTTCACCGTGGTCGGCAACCACCTGCTCCAGCACCCCGACCTGTCGGCGACCGCCATCGGGGTCGCGGCCTACATCCAGTCGCTGCCCGAGGGAGCCCCGGTCGGCATCAAGGCCCTCGCCGAGCGGTTCCGGGAGGGGGAGATCCGGATCGGTTCCGCCCTTCGCGAGCTGGAGGCCCACGGGTACCTGGAGCGGCGGCGCGTGCGGCTGGAAACGGGGCAGGTGGTGACCCGTACCTTCTCGTACAACCACCCGGGCGCCCCGGCCGAGCCGCCGCCGCCACCGCCCCCGCCGCCCTCGCAGGAGCCCGTACCGGAGCCGGAGCCGGAGCCGCGGCCCCTGCCGCGGCCGCAGCCCGAGCCGCCCGCGGCGGGGCCGGTCCACCCGGGAGCGGCCGATGTCCTGGCCGGCCTGCGTCGCCGCGATCCGCGGCTGCTGCTGTCCGAGCGCGACGTACGGCGGCTCGCGCCGGCCCTGTCGCTCTGGCTGGAGCGCGGGGCCGACCCCGAGGCCATCGGGCAGGCGCTGTCGGCGAACCTCCCCGAGCCCCTCCACCACCCGGCATCCGTCCTCGCGTACCGCCTGGCCGCCCTGCTCCCGCCGCACCTGCCCGAGGCTCTGCCCAAGCCGCCCGTCAGACGGCCGGATCCGTTCCAGACCTGCGACGGCTGCGACCGCGCCTTCCGCGCCCCCGAACCGGGCCGCTGCCGCGACTGCCCGCCCGAGGCGGCCGCCGCGGCCTGAGCGGGCCGACGACGTGGCCCTTCCCGCCCGCAGGTGTATGCGCGTGGGGTGGAGGAGTCGTGCGCGGGGCGGTCAGGGCCTGTCGAGAGGGTGGTCAGGGCGATGACCCGTGCATAGATTACCGGCGGTAACGCCGAGGGAGTCGAGCCGAGGAGAGCGCCGTGGAAGCCCTGCCGGAGCCGGTCGAGCCCGTGATCACCGCCGTCGACGGGATCGTGCGGGAGGTGGAGGTGCCCGCGCTGGCCGCGGTGCCGGCGAGCGGATCGCTCGGGGACATCCCCTTCCTGAACGCCCGTGAGGCGCCCGGTGAGGCCGTGCTCGCCCGCAAGCAGCGGGACGGCAGCTGGCGGGACGTCACCGCCGCCGAGTTCGCGGCCGAGGTGATGGCCGTCGCCAAAGGCCTGATCGCGGAGGGGCTGCGCGAGGGCGACCGGCTCGCGATCATGGCTCGTACGACGTACGAGTGGACCCTGCTGGACTTCGCCGGATGGGCGGCCGGGCTGGTCACCGTACCCATCTACCCGACCTCCTCCGCCCTCCAGGCCCGCTGGATCATCCAGGACTCCGGCGCCGTCGCCTGCGCCGTCGAGGACACCGCACAGGCCCGCATCATCAGCGCCGAGCGGGCCCAGCTGCCCTGGCTCGCGCACCTGTGGGAGTTCGACACCGGGGCCCTGGCCCGGCTGGTCAAGGCCGGGGAGCACCTGCCGGACGCCGTCGTGCACGCGCGCCGCGCCCTGCGTACGCCGGACTCGGTCGCCACGCTCATCTACACCTCCGGCACCACCGGACGGCCCAAGGGCTGCGTGATCACCCACGGCAACTTCTTCGCCGAGGTCGACAACTCCGTGGAACTGCTCCATCCCGTCTTCAAGTCGGTGAGCAAGGAGCCCGCGTCGACCCTGCTGTTCCTGCCGCTGTCGCACGTCTTCGGGCGGATGGTGGCCGTCGGCTGCCTGCGGGCGCGGGTGAAGCTCGGACACGCGCCGAGCATCAGCACCGAGGCCCTCCTCGCGGACCTGGCCGGATTCCGGCCGACGTTCCTGCTGGCCATCCCGTACGTCCTGGAGAAGGTCTACAACACCGCCCGGGCCACCGCCGAACGGATGGGCCGTGCCGCCTCCTTCGACCGGGCGGCGCGGATCGCGCAGCGGTACGGGGAGGCGGCGGTGGAGGGCAGGGCGGCGGGAATCACCCTGCGGGCGGCGCGTGCCCTGTACGAGCCGCTGGTCTACCGGCGGATCCGGGCGGCGCTGGGCGGCCGCGTGAAATACATCCTGAGCGGCGGCTCCCCGCTGGGGCGGCGGCTCGCGGCCTTCTACACCGGGGCCGGCGTCGAGGTCTTCGAGGGGTACGGGCTCACGGAGACCACCGGGGCCAGCACGGTCACGCCGCCGCTGAAACCGAAGCTCGGGACGGTGGGGTGGCCGCTGCCGGGGACGGCGGTACGGATCGCTGAGGACGGGGAGGTGCTGCTGCGGGGCCGGCACGTGTTCACGGCGTACTGGAATTCCGGCCAGGCGGTCCAGGGCGGTGGCGGGTGGTTCGCGACGGGGGACATCGGCGAGCTCGACGCGGAGGGGTATCTGACGATCACCGGCCGCAAGAAGGACCTGATCATCACCTCCGGCGGCAAGAACGTGGCCCCGGCGCCGCTGGAGGACTGCCTGCGGGCCCATCCGCTGGTCGGGCAGTGCATGGTCGTCGGCGACAACCGGCCCTACGTCACGGCACTGATCACCCTGGAGCCGGAGGGGCTCGCGCACTGGCGGCAGATGCGGAAGAAGACCGGGGTGCCGGTGCGGGAGCTGGTGTCGGACGAGGAACTGCGGGCGGACCTCCAGCGGGCGGTGGACGAGGCGAACCGGCTGGTGTCGCGGGCGGAGTCGATCCGGCGGTTCGCGGTGGTGGCGGGGGAGTTCACCGAGGCGCGGGGGCAGTTGACGCCGTCGCTGAAGCTGAGGCGGGGCGTGGTGGCGCGGGACTACGCGCCCGAGATCGACGCGATGTACCGGACGCCGCCGCCGGGCGGGAGCGCGTAGGCCGCCGGCGGGGGCGGGTCTCGCCCCGGGGCACTCCACCGTGCAGGGGGGTCGGGGGGCACCTAGGGTGGGGGCGATGGGTCCGGGGGGTTGCCCTAGGAGGGTGGCGTGCCCCAGTCCGAGTCCGAGTCCGAGTCCGAGTCCCGGTCCGAGTTCCGGTCCCAGTGCCAGTCCCAGTCCCGGTCCGAGTCCACGTGCGAGTCCCGGCCCCGGTCCCGTTTTCATGCCCGTGTCCTCGCCCGTGCCGGTGGGCGTTCCCGTGCCCCGGCCCGTGGGCGTTCACGGGCCCGGATCGCCGTCGTCGTCGGCGGCGGGGCCGCCCTGCTGGCCGCCTCCCTGGGCGTCGTGCAGGACCCCCGGCCCGGCATCCGGTGGGGCGAGTGCGCCCAGACGGCCGTGCCCGCCGGGATGCGGTGCGGGACCCTCGACGTGCCGCTGGACCACGCCCGCCCGGGGAAGGGCGTCGTACGGGTGGCCCTCGCCAAGCTGCCCGCCACCGGCCACCCCGGCCGGCGGCTCGGCTCGCTGCTGCTGAACTTCGGCGGCCCCGGCGCCCCCGGCATCGCCGGGCTCGCCGCCGACCCCACCGCCTTCGCCGACCTCGGCGAGCGCTACGACCTCGTCGCCTTCGACCCCCGCGGGGTGGGCCACAGCGAGCCCGTCAGCTGCGGCGGCTCCCAGGAGACCGACCCCGCCTCCGACACGGACGCCGCCGCGCGGCTGGCGGCCCTGCGCGCCGTCGTCCGGCGCTGCGAGCTCGCCTCCGGCCCCGTCCTGCCGTACATCGGCACGGTGAACGTCTCCCGCGACCTGGACCGCATCCGTCAGGCCCTCGGCGAGACCAAGCTCAACTACCTCGGCTTCTCCTACGGAACCCGCCTCGGCGCGGTGTACGCCGCCCAGTTCCCCCGCACCACCGGCCGGATGGTCCTCGACGGCGTCGACACCCTCACCGAACCGCCGGCCGAGCGGGCGCTCGTCACCGCGCGGGGCCGGCAGCAGGCCCTGGACGGCTTCCTGGCCTGGTGCGCCCGACGGAAGGACTGCGTCTACGGCGCCGACCCCCGAGCCGCCCGGGACAAGGTCGGCGCGCTCGTCAGCCGGCTCGACGCCGAGCCGCTCGTCGGCGAGGACGGCTCGTACTTCACCGGCCAGGACGCCGTGGCCGCCCTCGCCGCCGCCCTCGACGCGAAGCAGCAGCAGACGTGGCCTGCGCTGGCCGCGGGCCTCGCCCTCGTCGAACGGGAGCGCGACCCGGGCGGCCTGCTCCGGCTCGGCGCCCCGACGCAGCCGCCGCGCGGGGAGAGCGACGGCGCGGGCCCCGTGACCCCCGTGTCCGCCGTGACCCCCGTTGCCTCTGTGACCCCCATGGCCTCCGTACCTCCCGTACCTCCCGTACCTGCCGACAACGGCGAGGCCGCGCTGACCGCCGTGAACTGCGCCGACCACCCCGGCCGCAGCCGGGCCACAGCCGGCGCCGCGGCCTTCGCGGAGGAGATCGACGGGCTGGAGGAGGACTTCCGCAGGGCCTCACCGATCTTCGGGCCGCAGCAGCTGGCGGCCGTGCTCTCCTGCTACGGCCGGCCCGCGGGCACCGACTTCCTCCGCAGGATCGACCGCCCCGCCGGGCTCCCGCGCATGCTGCTCGTCGGCACGCGCGGGGACCCGGCGACCCCGTACCGCTGGACGCAGGAGACGGCCCGGCGCCTCGGCGGCCCGGCGGTGGTCCTGGACCACCGGGGCGCCGGCCGCACCGGCTACTCCGCCTCGCGCTGCGTACGCGAGCACGTGAACCGCTTCCTGGTCGACGGCCACCTCCCGGCGGGGACGAACCGCTCCTGCCCCGCCGGCAGGTAACGCTGCGCGGCTACGGGCAGTTAGGGTGCGTGGCGCGCCCCGCGAAGCGGTCGGCCAGCCAGTTCCCGGCCGCCAGGGAGTGCGTGATCACGCCGCTGACGTGCTCACCGACCCAGACCGTGTCCCACTCCACGTCCGCGCCCTTCGCGCACCACTCGGAGCGCAGCTGCCGGCCGACGGCGTACGGGATGAGCTCGTCGCCGAGCGCGTGGTACTGGAACACCGGCGCGGCCGGGGCCGTCCGCCCGAGCCTGCTCTGGTTCAGGCGGGCCTGCCAGTCCGGCTGGTCGAGCGGGTTGCGGGTGGTGAGGTCGGAGATCCGCTTGAACGACCCGGCGATGGCGTCGATGGCGACGCAGCCGTCCTTCATCCCGTCGACCAGGGCCTTGCCCGCCGGGTTGAGGTACGAGTCCAGCTTCAGCTCGGGGAACGCCGCGTCCTGCCCGGCGGCCGCCATGAAGATGAGCCCCGCGCCGTAGGAGCCATTGTTGAAGTCGGCCACCTCCCTCAGGTCGGCCGGGACCCCGCCCGTCGCGGTGCCCTTCACCTTCAGCTCCGGGGCGTACGAGCCCTGCAGCTCGGCGGCCCAGCTGCCGGCCTGGCCGCCCTGGGAGTAGCCCATGATCCCGATCGGGGTGTCCGCCGGGAGGCCCGCCTCGGGCAGCCGGGTCGCGGCGCGCGCCGCGTCGAGCACGGCGTGGCCGGCGGAAGGGCCGACGGTGTAGGTGTGGACGCCCGGGGTGCCGAGGCCCTCGTAGTCGGTGACGACCACGGCCCAGCCGCGCAGGGTGAGCTGCTGGATCAGGTTGGCCTCCATGGCGGTGCCGTAGGGGAGGTTGTTGCTCGGCGCGCAGGAGTCGCCCATGCCGACGGTGCCGACGGCGTACGTGACGAGGGGCCGCGGGCCGGTGCGGCCGTCCTGGGGGACGATCACGGTGCCGGAGACCACGTTCGGGGCGCCGTCGGCGGTGGTGGAGCGGTAGTGGATCTTCCAGGCCCTGGTGCCGGTGGGCTGGCCGGGCAGGGGGTGGAAGGCGGAGGGCAGGGCGGCGACGAGGTCGCCGGGGCGGCCGGAGTCCGCGGCCGGCTCCGCCGCGGTGGCGGTGGCCGCCGTCGCGGCCGCCAGGGCCAGGGCGGCCACGGCGGCGAGGCTGCTGCGGCGGGGACGCGGGGGGATTCGAAAACGCATGGCGGCTCTCCCAACGGTTCGATCCGTGCGGGGTGGTGTGGGTGAGGAGAAGGTAGTGACCGACCGGTCGGAACGTCGCTGACCGCACAGCTCAGCTTTCCTGACGGGATCTCACACCCCACGGGGCACGCCCGCGACGAGCCTCGGCAGGCCGCCGGAAGCGCGGCCTCAGCCGGCCGAAGCGGAGGCTCGGCCGCCGGAAGCGCGGCCTCAGCCGCCCGAGGCGATCCGGTACGCCCCCGGAGTCGTCCCCGTCCACCTGCGGAACGCCCGGTGGAAGGCGGTGTCCTCCGAGAAACCGAGCCGCGCCGCCAGCTCCGCGATCGGCTCACCGCTCTCCGCCAGCCCCGCGATCGCCGCATCCCGCCGCACGTGGTCCTTCAGCTGCTGGAACGAGGTCCCCTCCTGCTGCAGCCGCCGCCGCAGCGTCGCCGGGGACACCGCCAGCCGCGCCGCCACCTCCCCGAGCGCCGGCAGCCGCGGCGAGCAGCGCAGCTGCCGGGCCAGCGCCCGCCGCACCTGCTCCGAGACCGTCGTCCCGTACTCCGGCCGCGAGAGCAGGTCGAACGGGGCCCGGCGCAGCATCACCTCCAGCGCCGCCTCGTCCCGTACGAGCGGCGCGGCCAGCCAGTGCGCCTCGAAGGCCGCGCCCGTAAGGTCCTCCCCGAAGCGGACCGGGCAGTCGAACAGGACCGCGTACTCCTCGCGGTGCGGCGGCGGCGGATAGGAGAAGACGGCGGACACGAGCGGGATCCGCCGTCCGACCAGCCAGCTGCTCAGCCGGTGGAAGATGGCGAGCACGCACTCGGTCAGGAACCGCTCCTCGTCCCGGGCGAAGTCATTGCGCACCGTGAACCGGGCCTCGGCGCCGTCGACTTCGAGCTCCAGCTCCGGCCCGCCCGGAAACAGCCCGTAGAACGCCGCCGCCCGCTCCACCGCCGCACCCAGGTCCCGGCAGCCGAGCGAGGCGTAGCACATCATCGCGAAGGTGCCGGGCCGGCTCGGCACGGAGGACAGGCCCAGGAACTCGTCCTGCGTGCTCCGGTACAGCGCCCGGAACAGCCGGGCGAACTGCGCCGACGTGACCCGCGCCCGGTCGTCGCCGAGCAGCAGCGGCGGGATCTGCGCCTCCTGGAGCAGCGGCACGGTGTCGATGCCGCTGCGCGCCGCCCCGGCCAGCACGGCGCGCACATGGTGCACGGTGACCGTCCGCCTCCCCATGCCTTCGACGGTAGCCCCAATGAGCGCTGCGGTCAGCGGGGGTGACGCTTCCGGTCATGCCGCGCGGCACCCGTACGTGCCTAGCCTCGGGGGTCACCCATCCCGGGAGGGGAAGCCATGGACGGTCGGCCGCACACGCTGGCGGTGTTCACCCAGTGGACCGAGGAGAGGTACGGAGCGGAGCGGGCGCTGCGCTTCCGGGCGCCGGACGGGAGCGGGTGGGAGACCCGCACGTACGCGGAACTGGGCGCGGCGGTACGGCGGACGGGGCGGGCGCTGCTCGGCCTGGGCGTCGCAGCCGGCGAGCGCGTGGCGGTCCTCGCCGAAACCCGCCCGGCGTGGACGTACACCCACTTCGCGATCCTGGCGGCGGGCGCGGTCCTCGTCCCGGTGTACCCGACGGCCGGGGAGGAGGAGCTCGCCTGGGTGCTGGCGGACTCGGAGGCCGTGGCCGTGGTCTGCGACGACGCGGCGCAGGCGGACCGGGTGGAGGCGCTGCGGGCGAAGCTGCCGGCGCTGCGCGCGGTGGTACGGATGGACGCGCTGCCGGACCTCGATGCCGCCCCGGAGACGGAACTCCTGGAGCGGGCCCGGCAGGTGACCCCGGACGCGGACGCGTCGATCGTCTACACCTCGGGGACGACGGGCCTGCCGAAGGGCTGCCGCCTCACGCACGGCAACATGGGCGCCATCCAGGACGCGACGCGCCCGCTGGTCCACGGCGGGCCGGGCGACTCCACGTACCTGTATCTGCCGCTGGCGCACGTACTGGCCCAGCTGATCCAGTTCACGACCCTGTTGGAGGGCGGGGAGCTCTGCTACTTCGGCGGCCGGATCGAGGACGTGCTGTCCGAGCTGGCCGAGGCCAAGCCGACCCATCTGCCGTCCGTGCCCCGGCTGTTCGAGAAGGTGCACGCGGTGGTGCTGTCCATGGCCGAAGCCCAGGAGGGCGGCGCCGAACGCTTCCGGGAGGCGGTGCGGATCGGGGTGCTCGCGGCCGAGGGACGGCTGCCGGAAGCCGACCGGGCGGCTTACGAGGAGGCGGAGAAGAACCTGTACTCGCTGGTCAGGGGCGCCTTCGGGGGCCGGCTGAACCAGGCGGTGACCGGCGCGGCGCCGATCAACCCGGCGACCCTGGACTTCCTGCGGGCCTGCGGGATCGCGATCTACGAGGGCTACGGGATGACCGAGACCGCCGGGCTGATCAGCCTGAACCACCCGGGCGCCGCACGGGCCGGCACGGTCGGCAAGCCCATAGCGGGCTGCGAGGTCCGCATCGCGGAGGACGGCGAGATCCTGGTCCGCGGGCCGATGGTCTTCCCCGGCTACCACGCGAACCCGGCCGCGACGGCGCAGACGCTGGACGAGCGGGGCTGGCTGCACACCGGGGACCTGGGGGAACTGGACGCCGACGGGTTCCTGTCGATCACGGGCCGCAAGAAGGAGCTGATCATCACCTCCGCGGGCAAGAACATCACCCCGACGGAGGTCGAGTTCGCCCTCCAGCGCTCCCGGTACGTCTCCCGGGCCGTCCTGATCGGCGACCACCGCCCCCACCCGGTCGCCCTGATCACCCTTGACGCGGAGGAGACCACGGCGTGGGCGAAGCGCGAGGGCCTGGCGCTGACCCCGCGCGAGGCGGCGGCCCACCCGGCGCTGCGCGCCCTGGTCGAGGAGGCGGTCACGGCGGCCAACGCCACGGTCTCCCGCCCGGCCCGCATCCGCGCGTTCCACATCCTGCCGGAGGACTTCACGGTGGAATCGGGCACGCTGACGCCCACCCTGAAACTGCGCCGCACGGCGGTGGCGGAGCGCTACGCGGCGGAGATCGAGGCGCTGTACGGCTAAGGCGAGCGTCGGCTGATGGCTTGTCAAAAAGCGTGTGCAATAAGGAAGTCGGGTGGAGGCAAAGCCTCCATTTCAAGATCAAGTTCTGAGGAAGTCTTGAGCCGGAACGATTTGATCCGCTGGTTGACTGGCGGCCACAAGCCACCCCCCAACCCGAGAGGGCCAGTTACCCATGTCTATGGCCACCACCCGCCGCCTGGCCGCCACCGCGCTCGCCGGTATCGCCACCGCTGCCCTGCTGGGCACGGGAACCGCCAACGCCTCGATCATCTCGCCGGACGGCATGCGGATCGCCGCCTACGAGAACAGCCTGAAGAACAGCACCGAGCCGGAGGCTGCCGCCACCCTCCAGCAGTTCGACGCGCTGACGCACGACAAGAAGGTCAAGTTCCTCAACTACAGCGAGGACCCGGAGAACCTCAAGGCCCTGCTGCAGGAGGTCGCCGACGTTCCCGAGGCCGGCACGTCCGTGCACCAGCTCGTGAACCTCAAGGACGGCGACGTCCAGATCGAGGCGGACAGCGAAGCCACCTTCAAGCCGGACGACGCGGAGGCCGCCGCGGTGGCGGCCCGCGGCAAGCTCTCCCGGGGCTGGTGGGAGACCACGTACTCCGTGAAGCAGAAGATCCTCGGTGTCACGGTCACCAAGCTGAGCCTGTGGGTGAACTACTACACCGACGGCTCGAAGATCACCAAGGTGGACCACGCCGACTGCGGCAAGCGGAACTACAACGCCGCCGTCTCCATCGGCCACAGCGTCCCGAAGGCCCAGCTGGCCAGCGGCACGGCCATCGGTGAGGTCATCTGGGAGGGCTCGATCATCTACAAGGGCTTCGGCATCGAAATCGACAAGCGCCACCAGGTCAAGGCCAACGCCTACGGCTTCAAGAGCGGCTACCTGAAGAACATCTAACGGCCGGCGCAAGGGGCGGGGCGGGGGCTTCGGGGGGCGGGATGCCCGCACCCGGCATCGGAGAAGTTCCGGGGGCGTCCCGTCAGTCCACTGTCCTTCCGTGTCGTGCCGGGCCGTCAAGGGCGCTCTCTTCGTTCGCGTCGCTTCGCGATGGCCTTCGGC